>DAIOWA010000216.1:0-5483 GCA_036758705.1 Pyrinomonadaceae bacterium
CCGCCCGTCTCACACGCGGACGGGGCGTCCGCGGTCCTCCGTGACGTCATTCGCCCCTTTGATGATCCACTCTATGCAGAAGGCCATCTCGCCATCCTTCGCGGCAACCTTGCCGAGGAAGGTGCGGTCGCAAAGGTCACCGGGATCAAGCAACGCAAGATCACCGGACCGGCGCGAGTTTTCGAGTCGGAAGAAGACTGTATGGCGGCGATAATGAAGCGCGAGATCCAGGCTGGCGATGTGATCGTGATCCGCTACGAAGGGCCGAAAGGCGGCCCCGGAATGCGCGAGATGCTCGCCCCGACCTCAGCGATCATCGGCCTCGGGCTCGGAGATTCCGTCGGACTTATCACGGACGGCAGATTCTCCGGCGGAACCTACGGAATGGTCGTCGGCCACGTCTCGCCCGAAGCTGCGGCGGGTGGAAATATCGCACTCGTAAACAACGGCGACACCATCACGATCGATGCCGATGAGCAGCTTCTGAACGTCGATCTTTCCGACGAAGAACTGGCCGCTCGCCGGTCCGACTGGAAACTTCCCGAACGGCTCGCACACGTAAAAGGCGTCGCATCAAAGTACGCAAAACTCGTCAGCTCAAGCTCATTCGGAGCCGTTACCGACTAGACCTCTCGAACGTTTCGTTCGGTTCATCTTGTTCATCCTGTTCTTCTTGCTCTGTGGCTAAGGTATTCTAACCACGGAATGAGATGAATAAGAGGAAATAAGATGAACCGGATTCCTCCATTAGGAGCGGCATTGGATATCAGCTGGACGCGGAACCTCGCCTTCAAACAACCTTTCTTTTTCGAATTTGTCTTTCGACGAAAAAATCAGAGAATAGACAAATGCCAAAAGACTACCGCGTCGAGAAATGGACCGGTAATTCAAGTCCATCAGCTGCCGAACTCAAGCAAATGATGGAGGACGAGGGCTTTTGCGTGTTTCAATGGAGTGACTCACCGGGAACAACCTATCCGCCGCACGTGCATAGCGACGACCAGTCGCATTGGATCGTTTCCGGCACTTTGGAAATGGAAGTAACCGGACAGGGCGCCGTTCATCTCAAAGCCGGCGATCGCGACTTTATGCCGGGGAAAACCGAACACGCGGCAAAGGTGATCGGGCACGAATCTGTGGTATATCTGATCGGGTCAAAAAGATAAATGGAAATACGAACCTTAGGACAACTGAAGGCCAGCGGTTATACGCCTCGTTCCGTTAAGGACGAAATGCGTGAAAACCTGATCCGAAAGCTGAAGAATGGCGACCGACTGTTTCCCGGCATCATTGGTTATGACGAATCGGTTGTACCGCAGATCGTCAACGCTATCCTCGCGAAGCATAACTTCATATTGCTCGGGCTCCGCGGCCAGGCTAAGTCTCGAATAATTCGGCAACTCACGGATCTGCTCGATGACGAACTGCCGATCATCGAAGGGTCCGAGATAAACGACGATCCGTATAATCCGCTAAGCGCCTACGGAAAACAGCAGATAGATTTTCACCGCGAGGAGACAAGGCTCGATTGGGTTAGCCGCGAGTTCCGCTTTGTTGAAAAACTCGCGACGCCGGACGTAACGATCGCCGATATCGTCGGCGACGTTGATCCGATCAAAGCCGCGAAAGGCGGTCATCTGCTGAGTGACGAGCTAACCATTCATTTCGGCCTGCTTCCGCGAGCAAACCGCGGCATCTTCGCCATTAACGAGCTCCCCGACCTTTCGGGCAAGATCCAGGTCGGTTTGTTCAACATAATGCAGGAAGGCGACATCCAGATAAAAGGTTATCCCGTCCGCCTGCCGCTCGACGTGATGCTTGTATTCTCCGCGAACCCGGAAGACTACACCGCTCGCGGCAAGATCATCACGCCGCTCAAGGACCGAATCGGGTCGGAGATCCTGACGCACTATCCGGCCGACGTTCAGTTAAGTGCATCTATAACGAAACAGGAAGCATGGGTACAGCGGCACGATCTGGAATCCGAGTCTGTCGAGGTTCCCGAATTTATCGCGGAACTCGTCGAGCAGATCGCGTTCGAGGCACGAGACGATCAGCGTGTCGATAAACGCAGCGGCGTCTCGCAGCGATTCTCGATCTCGGTCCTTGAATCCGCCGTCTCAAACGCCGAACGTCGTGCCCTGATCACGGGCGAATCCGAAATAGTCCCGCGGATCTCGGATGTCTACGCTTCTCTGCCCGCGATGACCGGCAAGATGGAACTTGAATACGAAGGCGAGCAGCTTGGCTCGGCCCGGCTCGCAAGAGATCTGATCAAGCGGGCCTCCGGCCAGATCTTCGAAGGATTCTTCCTCGGCATCGACTTCGCTCCGGCCGTCGCGTGGTTTGAAGAGGGCAACAAACTTCTGCTCTCGGACACCGCCTCAGCCGAAGAATGCGTCGGGTTGCTCGAGGCAGTTCCGGATCTGATCGCCTCGACGCTTGTCCCGCTGGACTTCACCCGCGACAACAATCCGAAACTCGTTTCCGCCTGCGAGTTCGTACTCGAAGGCCTCTATGCCCAGAATAAGATCGCCCGAAATGAAACTGGCGGTTTCGAAGCGGTCACCAAAGCAAAGCGCGATCGTCGCGGAATGATCTACGAAGACTTTACTGACATCGAGGGATATAACTAACTAACTTGGGAGGAAGATCAATGGCCGAAGAAGAAGTTGTCGAAACCACGGAACCTGCACCGAAGTCCAACGCGATGACCAAGTGGCTGATCGGAATAGGCCTGTTGCTGCTTGCCTTCCTGCTGGGGTTTGTACCTATTTGGCTGTCGAATCGGCAGCTGTCCACCGACCTCGCGAACCGCGACAAAGAACTCCGCCGAGCCAAGATCCAGAACGCGCTCACCGCTGCGACCATCTACGCTCGACGCGGCGAGTATGAAACGGCTCGCCAAAATACCAGCACATTCTTCACCGATGTCAGGTCCGAGATGGATAAGGGCAACGACGGAATTCTCACCGAACAGGAACGCATCGGCCTCAGCCGCGTAATGGCCGAACGCGACGAGATCATCACCTTGCTCTCACGCAACGACCCGGCCGCCGCGGAAAGACTCTCGAACGCGTTCATCGAATATGTGGGCGTAGTTCCCGGCAAATAAATAAGATCAACGCCTGCAGTTCATATCGACCGATCAAAGCATTGACACAAAATCCCATGCATGATACGTTTTATCCGGCTTGGGTCTTTGAAATTCAAAAAAGGCGGAAACCAGTAAATTTCTTGCGCGCGGGACAGTGGGACATCGGGATCTTGGGACAAAACAGGATAAGATCGGCGGGTGACCAGAAAATGAAAGGTGTTCCGTGGGTCGCACCGCGGAACACCCCTTCCTTCCCCTGTTCGTTAAGCCTAGTTAGTACCGGCGATAGTTCCGGTTATAAACCCTTTCATATCGCTTGGTCTTCGGGTTCAGCTTGTAGGTGTACAAGGCTGCTCCGCCTGCACCTGCTGCCGTACCGATCAGGGCACCTTTCTTGCCGCCGATGAGGGCGCCGATGATCGCACCGGCTGCGGTACCGATACCGATGTTGATCAGGTTACGGTGTTTGTCGTAGATGTTGCGGTCGTCACGGCATACGAGGCGTCCGTTACTGTTGCGATAGCAATCGCTCTGTGCGGATGCGGTGCCTGAGAGCATCGGGATGGCGACTGCCATCATTGCGAACATCATGAATGTGGTTATGATCTTTTTCATTGCGTTTCCCCCTTTTGGTCAATAGATCTTTTTGGAGGAACTTCCTTCCTCGCCGAGGTATATATCAACGCCCGTGCCACAATAGCTATGTCCAACGATCACAATATTTACGGAGAATCACCCGGTAAAAGATAGACCGTGGTCGGATACGAAATGGTATGCGAAATACGCAAAATGAAAACCCTCGGCTCCGAGAACCGAGGGTTAACGACCAGCAACACCGTAAGTCTAATATCTACGCCGTTTAGGGTTCATTTTGTAGGTATAAAGTGCCCCGCTTCCGGCCCCTGCGAGCAGGCCATAACCAGCCCCGCGACGGCTCCCTAACAGGCCGCCTATTAAGGCACCCGCACCGGTTGCGATGCCGATATTTATCATATTCCGATGGCGTCGATAGAAGCTCGGGCGACGCTGGGCGGTGTAGCCATTGACCGCGTAGCGCGGTGTCGAGCGGCGAACGGTGCGGGACGTGGATGAGCGGCGGACCTTCCGTCGGCATGATTGAGCCTCGGCGGTCAGCGGCAGGGTTACGGCGAAGATGAAAAACGCCAACAGTACGATCAAAAACTTCTTCATAGAAACAGTTCTTCCTCCAGAAATATATTCTTGCGGAGAGAGATGTGCTAAGTTTTTGGAGAGAGATAAATCGCTTGGTTGGAGTGTGGCAGAACTTAATATAATTCTGCCGCTCGCTCATTGCAAATGAAGTTTACGCGGTATTCAAGATTCAAGGGCTTCGACGTATCGAGCATCGACCTTGGCGGGTTGATGGAAGCGCTGTCGAACCAGATCCTCGATTCGGGATACGACGAGAATTACTGGTGGACGCGCGAGCGGCACGAGCAGGAGGATTCTCTTGATGCGTTGCGGCAGGCGATCTTGCAATCACTGCTTGAGCAAGAGATCCTGAGCGATCAGGATGTCGCCGAGATGCTCGCGGACAACGACGGAAAGTTCAAAGGGTCGCTGCTCGAACAGCTCATCAACCAACTGATCGAACGCCTCGTCGAGGAAGGATATCTGACTCTCAAGGAGCTTCCGCCGGAGCCGATCACGCAGCCGGGCGGCGAGGGCAAAGGCGAGATCGGCCATCCGGTGCCGCGCAATGTAAAGTTCGAGGTTACATCGAAGGGGCTCGATTTTCTTGGGTACAAGACGCTGACAAAACTTCTCGGCAGCCTCGGCAAAGGCGCGATCGGCCGGCATGAAACGAACCAGCAGGAGACCGGCGTCGAAGCGACGCTGTCGTCAAAGCCCTACGAATTCGGCGACGTGATGAACCTTGATGTAACGTCGACGCTCGTTAACGCACTCGCTCGTGAACACAAGCTCGACGTCCCGATGAACCTCGAATACAGCGACTTGTGGGTGTATCAGCAAGATCACCGCGCATCCTGCGCGACGGTCGTGATGCTCGACTGTTCGCATTCGATGATCCTATACGGCGAGGACCGCTTCACGCCGGCGAAAAAGGTCGCTCTCGCTCTTGCACATCTCATCCGTACGCAATATCCCGGTGATACGCTGAAGATCGTACTCTTTCACGACGAGGCAGAAGAAGTGCCGATATCAAAGCTTGGATCGGTACAGGTCGGGCCGCATCACACCAACACTGCCGAAGGATTGAAGCTTGCTCGTCGCTTGCTGACCGCACAGCGAAAGGATATGAAGCAGATCGTGATGGTCACGGACGGCAAGCCGACCGCCGCTTTCATCGACGGGACCGCGAACTTCAGTTCGCAACCCGGCACCGTGCGAACTGAAGTTCGCG
>DAIOWA010000217.1:0-5474 GCA_036758705.1 Pyrinomonadaceae bacterium
CAGCTACGGACTCACCGTCTGCGCTGAGCGTGTTGCGATCTGGAAAGGCATCTCGCGTGGCGTGACCAAATTCGGCCGGATCGCGGTCGTGGTCGATACCGAAGAACTGACGCCGCCGTGCGGAGTCTGCCGCCAGATCATCTGGGAGTTTTGCGGAGACGTTCCCGTCATCCTCGCGAACCTCCACGGCAAAACCGAAACCATCCAAATGGGCGAACTGCTCCCGAGAGCGTTCGACTCGAAGTTTTTGAAATGAAGAAGTTTGCATACTTTTTAGCATTGATGCTGATTGTCGCGACGGCAATCTCTCCGCTGACCGCACAGCAATTCGGGCCTCGGAAGCGGGATGATCTTCTGATCGTCGGCGGGACGGTTGTCACGATGGATAAGGAGCGCCGCGTGATCGAGAATGGCGCCGTGTTTATAAGGAATGGACTGATCTTGTCCGTTGGTAAACGCTCGGAGCTGCTGCCGTGGACGCGGAGTGTGCGCACGATCGACGCGACGGGCAAGGTGGTGATCCCGGGGCTGATCAATACGCACACGCACGTACCGATGACGATGTTCCGCGGCCTGGCGGACGACATGGACCTGCAGGAGTGGCTGACGAAGGTTATATTCCCGGCCGAAGGAAGAAACGTCGATGAGGCGTTCGTTCGCGTAGGCACAAGACTTGGGCTGGCGGAGATGATCAAGGGCGGTACGACGACGTACTGCGATATGTACTACTTCGAGGACGCGATCGCGGACGAGACCAAGAAGGCCGGAATGCGCGGCGTACTCGGCGAGACGGTACTCGATTTTCCGGCACCCGACAACAAGACATGGCAAGCCGGAGTCGCCTACACCGAGCGGTTCATTCGCAAATGGCAGAACGATCCGCTGATCACACCGGCGATCGCACCGCATGCGCCGTATACGGTTTCGCAAGAGCACCTGGTTGAAGCTCGTCGCGTATCGGACAGTTTAAAAGCTCCGCTTGTCATTCATCTTGCGGAGGCGAATACCGAGACCGAGTTCATTCAGCAGAAGCATCAAGGACAGCGGCCGATAGGGTTCGTCGAGAGGATCGGATTCCTTAACGACCGCACGATCGCGGCCCACGTTATTCAGGCGAACGATGCGGAACTCGATCTGCTCAAGAAGCACAACGTCGGCGTCGCTCACAATCCGCAGTCGAATATGAAACTCGCCGCCGGAACTGCTCCGGTACCCTCGATGCTGCGAAAAGGCATTAATGTAGGCTTGGGTACAGACGGGGCCGCGTCGAACAACGATCTCTCGATGTGGGAAGAGATGGACACGGCCGCAAAGCTGCATAAGCTGATCTCCGGCGATCCGAAGATGCTGCCCGCCGAAGATGTATTCGCGATGGCGACGATCGGCGGTGCGAGAGCGTTGCATATGGGCGATAAGATCGGCTCGATCGAGGCCGGAAAGCTTGCCGATATTGCTATCGTCGATCTCGACAGCCTGCATCAGACGCCGATGTACAACATCTATTCGCACCTTGTTTACGCGACGAAAGCCTCCGATGTCCGAACGGTGATCATCCACGGCCGCGTCGTGATGCTCGACCGCCGTTTGTTGACCCTTAACGAAAGTGTTATAAAAAGAGACGCAAACACTTACCGTCAAAAAATCATCAATAGTCTGAAGAATTGATCGGGCTTGGGACGAAACGGCCCGCATTGATGATTTATTGATATTGGGAAGTTTTTGCATTGGGGTCGTTTGATAGTGAGCCTTCTTTTATGTAGTTCGCTAGACCTTTACGGAAACTAAAGTCACCTAAGGAGGACTGAAAATGCCGCTAAATGTCGGAAGGAATTTCACTTCTGTTTTTCTGGTTTTATCAGCATTCATAACAGCGGCTGTCGCTCAGGCACCGCAAGCTACTCAGAATCCGCCGGCACCGGCGAATACCACTGACACGGCTCCGACGCAGCCGATCGCCAAGGCTCCGACCGCCGCCGAGGTGATGCGCGCACGCATCGATAAGGCGAAAGCGTTCATCGCCGTCCGCAATTACTACGCCGCCATCAACGAGCTTGAGAACATCCGCCGCGAGACGTCGGATCAGTCCGTCATCGCCGTCTCCAACGTGCTGTTGATGAACAGCTATCTCGAACAGGGCGACCACAAGAAGGCCCAGGCGCTTCTAAATCAGTCGTACAGCGAGCAGAAAACGACCAAGCCGAACGACTTGACCAATTACGGCATCGTTGCCGGGCAGATCATCAAGAGTGCACGCAATCAGGCCGACCGGTATCGCAGCTTAGGACTGAGCATCAACGACCGCAACCTGCCGCTCGAAGCGTTGAACGACCTCGAAAAGATGCGTGAGACGGTTGAACTCGTTGTGACGCAGTCCAAGGAAATGTCGGCTGATAAGGCGAAGTCGGCAACCGCCATCATGCTGATGGAAGAAGCATCGAACGCCCGCGTTGCTATTTCGCGTGATGATTACGACGCTCGCCGATGGCGTGACGAGGTTGCCGACCAGCGAGAGGCGATGGCCGTCTCGCGAAGCGTGATCATCAACGCCGTCGACGGTACGAGCACGCCCGTATCTGTTCCTCAGCAGCAGCAGCAGACGACAACCGCTCCGAATAACAGCACGTCAGCCGCTCTTCTTCCGGTGTCGAACCCGGCAGATAACAAGCCCGCGGCGAGCGGTCCGAATCCGGGTCCGGCAGCCGTAGAAAAGCCCAAACCATCGGAAACCGCCGTTGCATCGAACACGGTTCCGCCTGTTACCGAAGCCGCAAAGAAACCCGACACCAAACCCGAACCGCAGCCTGACCGATCGCGGATCGTCGCAGGCTCAACTCAACCGACCGAAGACGCCAACAAGGTAAAGGCCACATCGTCGACCAAACCGACCGGCCCGATCACGGTTGGATCGCTGCTGCCGTATGCCGAGCGACAGTCCGCCCCGATCTATCCGCCGGCGGCTCGTTCGATGCGTACGACCGGCGTTGTCCGCGTCGAGGTTGCGGTAGATGAGGAAGGCAATGTCGTCGAGGTCAAGAACACGTCGGGTCCGACGCTGCTGCAGGCATCCGCGAAAGACGCCATCCGCAAATGGAAGTTTCGCCCGATAATGATCGAAGGCCACGCCGTTCAGGCGATCGGATTCGTTAACTTCAATTTCTCGCTCTAAAGCGAATCAACAGCTAACGCGAAAGGCTGCCCGGAACGGCGGCCTTTTTTGCTCCAACCGGCATCCTTCGATCTAGCGTCCTGTGATAACGTTTTTACCAAGTTTCCGTTTGGTGCGAGAAAGATATGCTCATCCGAATTCTCCTTCTGTTTATGGCCTTGTCCGTAACCGCGTTTGCCCAAGCTCCGCCGATCGAGCCCGGCGTTTCACAGGAACTCGCCAAGTGGCGGGCGGTTCGGTATTCGGATGTCCGCTACAAGCTGAACCTGACGCTCGAAAAGATGTCGCCGGTGCTGAAGGGGACGATCGAGATCCGCGTGAAAGTGGGAACGCGGACGCCTTCGTCCGCGAGTGTTGTATCGGACGAGCGAGTGCCGATAATACTGGACTGGCGGAAGATCAGGGGGTTCGAGGATAGGTCGACAGTTAGCAATATTTTCATAAACGGTCGGTCCGTGTCTTTAACGGACGGTATACACGCGGACGGAGGCGTCCGCGTTCCTCCCGATCACCTGGTTTTCACGGACGGCGTCGTGATGGGCGAGAACGTCATCACGCTCGATTTCACGTCGCCGATATTGACCAGCGGGTCGGCGATAACGCGGTACGTGGACAAGGAAGACGGGTCGGAATATCTCTACTCGCTCTTCGTCCCGTCCGACGCGAGCACGGCGTTTCCGGTGTTCGACCAGCCGGACCTGAAGGCGAGGTTTAGCCTAAGCGTTGACCGTCCCCATGATTGGAGTGTTGTCTCGAATGGTACGCCGAGCGAACGCGTCCTGCTAGTTGGACCCTCCAATCCTTTCCGGACAACTTTTTTGAGCGAGTTTGCTGAAACGACACAGATCAGCACGTATGTCTTCGCGTTCGCGGCGGGGCCGTTTGAGAGGGTGGAAGATCCTGCATCACGGTCGGCACCACCTGCGGTAGCGGGTGGTTTAACTCGGCCGATCGACAACCCGAGCGGGGGCAAGCCCGCCTTCCTGACTGAGAGAAGCAGCAGGAACTCGGCTTCGGTTGGCGGGTCCAATAACAGTAACGCAGGTGGTACTGACAGCGGCAGCAAGCGCGTCAGTAGTCCGGGTGTCAGTAGCCCGCACGTTAGTAAGGGCGCCCGCGGCCAACAGGCGCCCTCCCTAACGGTCGGGCTACTGACACCCTCATCGTCGACGTAGTAGTTCATCGCCGTCCCGACGCGATTCAGCAGTAACGCCGTCGTCGATTCGTCGTCAATTGCAGAAGCCCGCGCGTTAGCAAGGGCTTGACCTTCAAGTTGGGTGTTAAGCCCTTGCTCACGCGCAGGCGTCTGCACTAGAACCTTCACCACCAGCTCCACATACTCCCGCGGGTCTAGCTCGCCCTCGCGGACGCTGTCCCACAGCGCTCCCCACATCATCGACCGCAGGAACGGGTCCTTTTCGTTCTGGATGTTCTTCAGAACATAATCGCGGCTCTTCTCATCGAGCAGGAAGATGCCGTAGCCGTAGTCCTCATAGTTCGGAAATTGAAAATCTCCTCGGAGCGGAGACCGAACGGTTCTTGATTGTGAGTCAATAACAATAGTCGCATCGCCCGAAGTGGCCATTTTGCTATTGGGATCCGAATCCACGGCGTATACATACAATTGCAGCTTTTCTGTCCATGACGATCCTTCTTTCAAGGCATCCGTTTGAGTTAGGGTGTCTCTCCCCCACTTAATAATCGGAACTCCACGCTTTTTTACCCAGGCGTTTGCCCATTCTTTCAAGTCTTCTTCGCTCGCCGCCTCAAACTCCTTCACCAGATCCTCCCACCCCGCGTTCCCGAACTCATGCTTCTTCAAAAACGCGCGCACGGCGGTTCTAAACTTGTCTTCGCCCAAATAAAACTCCGCCTGCCGAAGAAACGCCGGAGCCTTGTTGTAGACGATGTTGCCGTAGGCGCTTTTTGCGGCGGAAAGGTTTTTGATCTCCTGGTAGATCGGCGTGGTCCCGCGGGTCGAATCGGTCTGGTAGGCGCCCTGTTTGATTCGTTCGTAAAAGACCTTCCACGCGTTCATCTCGGGCATTATTTTTTCCATCGCCTTATACGCCGTGAACGTCGCGAAGCCCTCTTTCAGCCACAGGTCGTCGAACCATCGCATCGTCACCGTATCCCCAAACCACTGATGCGCCGCCTCGTGAAAGATCAGCGTGGCCCGCGAGATATGATCGTTCCGCGTCGGCTCCTGCGGAAAGATCACCGCCGACTCCCGCAAAAACGTCGCCCCCGCATGCTCCATCCCCCCAAACGGAAATTCGGGAATCAAAACCAGATCGTATTTCGGAAA
>DAIOWA010000218.1:0-5468 GCA_036758705.1 Pyrinomonadaceae bacterium
GTATGGCGGATTGTGTCCGGCGTTCACATAAGTAAGCATTCTCGTGTTCGCCTCATATTGAGCATAGAAAAACGTCGCATACCGGTTGGTCGTCGAGGCCTCGTAAACAAGTCGATTCACGTTCGACATCAACGAAGAAAGATCGTCGCCGGAGTGGATCGCCTGGCCGCGTAACGACGCCTGCAGACTCGCCATCATCAACGATGCTCCAATTCCCTTCCCGGACACATCGCCGATCGCGAAACCAAACTTCCCATCCTGTAGTTCAATGAAGTCGTAATAGTCACCGCCGACGCCGAGGGCTGGACGGCAGTGACCGTAATATTCCAGTCCGTCGACGTTCGGAAACTCCTGCGGGAAAAGCCTTTCTTGAACTTCGCGAGCGATCTCCAGTTCGGCATTAAGCCTCTCTTTCTGCGCCGCCTCTTTTGCAACGGCTGCCGTGAGCCTGGAATTTTCCAACGCGAACCCAGTCTGGGTCGCGACAGATTTCAGCAACCGCAGATCGCTCGCAGTATACGGCTCCTCAGATTGTTTTGGGCTAAGGCTTAGTATGCCCGACAGCTCATTCTTGGCGGCGATCGGCAGCAATATTTGTGTGTTCATCTCGCGCAGCTGCTCGCGTTCGTCGAGCGACATCGTCGGCACCGAAGTGATCTCGGTCATGTCGTCATAAAGCACGATATGTTTATTGTCCCGAAGTTTTCTGATCGCGCGCGAATCTTCGGTCAGTGATACTTTAGGGGAGGCGTCGAAACCGATTGAATATGCAGGAACAAAGCTGGACTCGTTCTTCAAAAGAAGTGACACTTGAGGTACATGCAGAGATTCGCTGATCTTTCCCGCCACCGTTTCCAGCAGCGGCTTTGTCTCTACCATCGTCCTGACATCCTCGCTGAGATCCGACAGTATTTGATCGGCATTGTAGGCCTCGCGAAAGAAACGGCGATCGATCCAAGTTCGAAGCGGCCGGGCAACGACATCGATGAGCGGCACCAGTGAAATACCGCCGACGATGATCGCGATCTGCAGCAGTAAACTTGTGCCGTAGTTATTGATCGACCATCGCACGAGAAGTCCGATCATCAGCAGCATCAGGAATTGGATGACGCGAATTCCGCCTTTCGCTAGGGCATACTGCAAACCCTGCCGGATCACAACGCTCACATCCATCGCCCTGTTTACGACGATCACGTATGCCATCGTTAGCGGAAAGAGAAGAGTCAGGACAAGTGCGAGAAACGCAACCCATCCCGGTGCGACGTCATAAAACGACCCTTGGGCACCCGAGAAGATCTTATAAAGTATCAGTCCAAAGAACGGCGTGATCCCGATCGCAGTCCCCGCGTACATTACGCGTAAGCGTCGACGGGCATCGGGACTTTCAAGCGTGCCGCTCTTCCAGCCAAGTATGGCAAAAAAGAAACCTATCGCCAGGAAATTCAGAAAAAACAAATACCTGAAGAGCATGCTGTTAACCGACGCAACCGGTCCAAAGAGGTCAAACCCGGTGTATACGCGTATCTGATCAACCAGGATCGCCAGTACCTGATAGGAAAGTGGAACGATCAATATCCACTTCAACCACGGAGCTTTCCTATCAAGGACGAATCGCTCGGGGAAATATATGCCGAAGAGAAGCATCGACAATGACCAAGTGCCCGAAAAAATATTCCTGAAGCTAGTTATGACTCGCGGCTGCCCAAAGCCCTCCAGTCCAAATGTAGCGACACCCAGAAGGAGGAAGAGCAACAGCCAGGCGACATAATCGGTCGGCCGGGCGAGAACGACCCAAAATCCGAGCAAAGCGCACAGCAGCGGAAGCCCAAAACTGTACAGATAGCTGGCCATTAGGCGAAAGTAATACCCAGCATTTCTCTCAACCTTGAGCATCGGAACGGCAAGCGAAAGAACTTGATTTTCCGGGCCCCTCTGCACCGTCAATTCCAAGTTGCCGCCATTCACGCGTCCCTTTTCGATCTCGTCCTTGAATGCCGCCTCGGCGTCACGGCCGTTTACGGTAAGGACCTTGTCTCTGAGATTCAAACCGGCTTCACCAGCCGCCGGCGAAACATAAGCGACGACACCGTCGACCGCAAACGGTACGCGGAAGTCGTATTTCGTATCCGCAATCCGCGTCGGTATCTCAGAAAAATGGAAGTAGAACACCGCGGCTGTGAACGCAAAGAGCAGCGAAAGAAGGCCGTAAAGAATCGCTTTTTTTGACATGATCTGTTCCGATCGGGTCCCGCTTGGGGACCAGAAAAAGCCGCGTTTTGTTTGTGATCTCGTATTTAAGGCGAAATTTCACGTCATTTTGGCAGAATTTCTGATTTATCTCCAATCGCGAACGTTCGCATCTGCAACCGTTAGTACGGACAAGGAATCAAATCGAGCGCAGTTTCGAACAAAAAATCCGGAGTCACTAATATGCAGCTCAGGAACACGGGAACCGTGTTGGCGTTACTACTGATCCTTTTTACCGCAAGGTCCGAGGCTCAGCAGTTGGTCGCAAGTGTCGCCCACTATCGTCATACGATTGCGTCTAAGGTTCTCGGAGAAGACCGCACGATCCTTGTCCGGGTTCCACCTGGTTATGACCAGACAACTCAGCGATTCCCCGTCGTCCTGATGCTTGACGCTCACCCGCCGCAGAACGGAATGATGGCGAGCATCATCGAGTCTCAGGCTTTCGCAGGAGCGATGCCCGAGATGATCCTCGTCGGCATCCAGAATACGAATCGCACACGTGATCTCACTCCAACCAGGACCGAACGGCCCGACAGCGGCGGCGGCGACAAGTTTCTCGACTTCATAGAACAAGAGGTGCTGCCGCTCGTCGATAAAACCTATCGAACGGAGCCGTATCGGATCTTCGCGGGCCACTCACTTGGCGGCCTAACAGTCGTTTATACGATGCTTTCGCGGCCGCATCTTTTCGGCGGTTATATCGCCGCGAGTCCGGTGCTTCACTGGGACAACAATTACGTCATCAAGAAGAGTGACACGCTGTTCAAAACTCAGAAGGAATTCAAGAGATCGTTATTCATCTCGCTCGGCGATGAGCCGGAGTACATCAACGGATTCAATTCCTACAAAGACCTTCTTAAGAAAAATGCGCCGGACGGCCTGGACTACGAGTTTCAACATTGGACAGACGAAGATCACGGATCTATCGTGATGCGGGCATATCTCGCGGGAATACGAAAGATCTTCGCGGGCTGGCGAATCGGCACTTCGGTCCCGAACCTTCCGGCTTTGAGATCGCACTACTCTAAACTTTCGAAACGATTTGGGTACGAGATCAAGCCGCCCGAGAACATAATCAATCAGTTCGGCTACGCGCTCTTGAATACGGATAAGCTGGATGAAGCGGTTGAGGCATTCGAAGAGAACACGAAACTTTATCCCGATTCCGCCAACGTTTACGACAGCCTTGCGGAGGCATTAGAGAAGAAGGGTATCAGGTCAAAGGCGTTGGCAAACTACGAGAAAGCTTATAAGATGGCGGAACAGAGAGGCGAAGGCCAGCTTGCGCGATCGGCCAAGGCCAACTTCGAACGCCTCAAGAACGCTAACTGAAAATGATTTCAACCCCTAGCTCCGATCAGGATTACACGTTGAAAATGGAAGACCGCGAGGGCTATCTTTATGCGCTCGCAGCCGGAGGAAAATTGACCGCTCAGATCTCCGCCGCCTATTGGAATGAGATAGCGGGCCGTTGTTTCGAGAACAACGTCGATCGGATCCTTATTGAAAAAGATTTCGCTGAAGCAGTAGGCCCTGAAGATATGCTTTTGATGGCCGATCACCTCGGGAACCTGCTTCCCGGCCGTCGGGTCGCGTTTGTCGATCGCCATCAACACGCTTCGATCAATGAACTGGGAAAGAAATTGGCAAGGAATCGGCACGTAATGCTGCAGCTCTTCGATTCGGTAATGGCCGCCGAAAAATGGCTCCGAGCAAACTGACTATCTGTGCGTCGCCGACCACGCACCAAGCCATCCCTTCATCTGTTCGATCTCCGCTGACTGTGTGGTGATCACAGCATCTGCCATATTTCTAAGTTCGGCATACTTCTCATCGTCAGCCCGCAAGGCCTTCGCCATTTCGATCGCACCTTCGTGATGGGGGATCATCTGCTTAATGAACTCGACATCGAATTCGTTCGATTTCAGCCCGGCGAGCTTCACGTAATCCATCCCGCCCATACCAGTCCTCATACCCGGAAAGTCCATGTTAATGGCAGGCTTGGCGTCACCAAACCAGTCCTTTCTCCACGCCTGCATATCCGCGATCTCTCGACGCTGTTCGTCGATGATATTCTGCGCAAGTTTTTTCATTTCGTCCCGATTCGTCCGCGTCTTCACAAGCTGAGCCATATCGATGGCACCCTCATGATGAGCGATCATCGTATCGATGAACTGCAAGGCAAGCGGAGCATCAACCGCTCCCGGCGATGATTCCATCTTGGAATGGTCCATCACGCCGTTGTTCGCCTGCGTATGGTCGTGCTTCGAATGGTCGGCCTCGCCCGTCGGAGGCCGTTCGCAAACGGACAGGAATATCGCAGCCAAAAGTAGAACGGTAGGCTTCATATTATGGACGCTTCCCTTCGACCCACGTCGGGCGAAAATCTGAGTTAACCAGCCAATCGATGGGCTTGATCATCGAGTTTATCGATCTCGTCATATGAACAAAGTCGATCGTCTTCACTTCGTCACTAGCCTTGTGATAATCCGTGTGAAGGCCGAAGCTCGATACCGTGTGAGCAATAACACCCGCACGAGCAAGCTGAATGTTGTCCGACCGCTGGAAGAAATTCTGCTCCGGGTGCGGATCTTGAACCAGCTTTGCCCCACGCCGTGCGAGCTCGGGTCCGAGGTTCGAGCGCTCATAGCCGGTAAGCCAAAGCTCCTCGGCTTTTACCTTAGTATCGGGCCGGCCGATCATTTCAAACTCGAGGTTTGCAACTAAGGTTTCCTTGGGGAACGGCATATTATCGACAAAATACCTCGCACCGTACCCACCCGCCTCTTCACTGCCGAAGCAGACAAAATAAACGGTTCGCTTTGTCCGCTTTCCCGCACCAAGCACCCGTGCGAGTTCGAGCACCGCGACCGAGCCCGACGCGTCATCATCTGCACCGTTAAAGATCTTGTCGTCACCAGGTGCATTGTCTCGAACGCCCAAATGATCGAGGTGCGACGTCAGCAAAATGACTTGGGAGCCAAGCGTAGGATCTGACCCTGTGATCTTGCCCATAGCATTCCAAGTCTGCGACGTTTGCACCGGCGCAAGCGTCCCGCCAAACTCGACCTTGGTTCCGGCGGGCGTCTGAGCCAACGCGGCCGCAGCAGCCTTGCTGATCACAACCATCACCGAGGGACTATCGGAGGAAGACGCGACCGTGAATCCGATTCGTCGCCCCGCCATGTTCGTCCAGTTGCTTCGATACTGTGGGGTCT
>DAIOWA010000219.1:0-5467 GCA_036758705.1 Pyrinomonadaceae bacterium
GTTGAATTCCGCCGTCCTCATCGAAGCCTCAGGCGGCATGGACCTCGACAGAGTCCGCTCATACGCCGAAGCCGGTGTCGATCTGATCTCCGTCGGCAGACTGACCCACTCTGCGAGGGCGGTTGATATTTCATTTAAGATCCAGACGATGTAGGTTTAGAGTTCAAGCTTTAGCTTGTATTTGGTTGCATCAAGACGATTTGCGGCAACCATTTGCAAGCTAAATCTTGAACTCTGAACTTTTGTCGTCACCTTTCCCGAAAGGAACAAACCGAATTACCAACATCGAAACGATCAACGCGACGGTCGTTGCGATCCCGCCTTCGATTCCGTAGTCTCCACCCGTAAGCCACGTTGGGCCGATGTCGGTTTCGCGTAGGAGCGGCTGCTTGACGATATCGGTTAATCCGCTTACTTCAACGCCGAAGATCGAGCCTTGCGTCCAGTTCCATGCGAGGTGCAATCCGAAGGGAAGCCACAGATCGCGGGTCTTTAGATAGGCGACGCCGAACCAGATCCCTGCCAGTGCAGTGTTTAGCGACGAGATCCAACTAGCGTTGGGATTGCCGAGGTGAACAGCTCCGAATGCGAGTGAGGTCACGATGATCGCGGGCCATGCGAGGCCGGATCGGACAAAGGTCTGGAGAATGTATCCGCGGAAGAGGGCTTCTTCGAAAGCTGCGGCGGCAGCGAAGACGAGGAATGAGATCAGCAGTGTGGAAACGATGGAGTTCGTCGGAGCGTCCGCGTTGAACGAGAAAGAGAGTCCGCCTCCCAACAAACCAACCCCTGCTCCGACCGCGAACGTTATCGCTCCGCCGACGAGTCCGATCAGCAGATTTACGAACCACCTATTTTTGAACGTCGCCCCAAGCGCATCGAACGGCAAGCTCTCAAGATACTTTCCGCACAGCCATCCGACAACGAGAGCAACGGCGGTGGAAACGACTCCGTTGAGTGTCAGAAAGATCGGGCTTCCGGGATGGGGAGGGCCAAACACGAGGGTCGCGAGCAATACGGCTGCTGCGCCAAACACGGTTCCTAAGAAGATGAACGCCACGAGAAAGATCGCGAATCGCCATCCTGACCGCAGTTTCCCGTCTTCACCAAATAGAATGTTTGGCTTCTGCATTGTTTACGTGGAGTGTAGCCGAGCCGTGAACACACGGCAATCTGCGGCGGTTGCGTGATAAACTTGCATTCGAATGGCATCGCCCGCTCGCAAGCAAAATCGTATAGTGATCGCGGCCCTCGGAGCAATTGTGCTCGGGCTTGGCGTGCTGCTCGTTTTGCTGCAGTCGTCAAATATCTGGAAGGGCCTCCCGATCGAAAGGGCGAGCGAAACGCTGATACTTTACGGCTTGTCGTCGCTGAACGTAGCGGCGTTCGTGATCTTTGGCTTTATCTTCCTTCGAAGCGTCGTAAAACTCGTCCGCGAACGCCGTGCGCTTGCCCTCGGGTCGAAGATCAAATCCCGCCTCTTTTTTTATTTCACGCTCGTTAGCATTCTGCCGATCGTTGCGATGGCGGTTTTCTCGTATCTGTTTCTGAATCGTGCCCTTGATCGATGGTTCACACAGATCCCGGAGAATGTTGTTCGCGAAGCCGAGAAGATCCAGGACCGGTCGAACGCCGATCAGTTCGAGCGTCTGCAGAGTACGGCAAGGATCCTGGCAATGACGATTTCGACGAAACAGGTCGACGGGCGGGAGCTTGATTCGATCGTTACGACCGGCGGGCTCGCGTTTGCGGAGATCACCGACCGCGATGGCGTCGCGATCGTACGTGGCGGAAAGGATCCTTCAAACGAGATGCCCGATGAGGTTGCGGCATTGAGATCGGGAAATTTCGATGCACCGATCCTGCGTGACGGTTCGGGTATCGACATCGCAGTTGCCGAAATTCCCGACGGCCGCCGGATCGCTCTCGGCGTCGATTTCCGCCAGAGGGAGAGCGTAAATCAGCTTTTCAACAGCGCGTTGGTCGAGCTTGATCGATTAAAAGATGAACAATTCACTGTCCGTCAGATCGGCTTCCTTACGCTCGGCGTGCTGACGTTTCTGCTGATCTTTGCCTCGTCGTGGACCGCGTTCTATATTGCTCGCGGCCTGACGGTGCCGATCAAGGCCTTAGCTGAAGGAGCCGAGAAGATCGCGCAGGGTGATGTAGGAAGCCGCGTGGAAGTAGCCGCGGAGGACGAACTCGAGTTGCTGGTTTTCTCGTTTAACCAAATGGCGTCGAAGCTCGAGGCAAACCAAACCGAGTTGACCGAACGTCGCCGGTATATCGAAACGATCCTCCTTTCCTTGCCGACCGGCGTGATTTCGCTGGACGCCGATGGACGAATAACGACGATCAATCCTTCCGCGAAAGGCATTCTTAAATTCGAGTCGGGCGATTTTACTGGCAGCGAGCTTTCGCAGATGATCGGAGATGAAGACCGCGAGACGGTCGACCGGTTGATCGCGCGGGCGAAGCGTGTCGGTCACGCATCCGATCAGATCAAACTATCCTCGTCCGGAACCGAGCCGATGCCGGTCGCGATCACCGTTACCGCGCTTCCTGAAGATCGGGGCGTCGTCATCGTGATGGAGGATCTTTCGGAACTGATCTCGGCACAACGGGCATCGGCCTGGCAAGAGGTCGCTCGCCGAATGGCTCACGAGATCAAGAATCCGCTCACGCCGATACAACTCTCGGCGGAGAGGATAGCTAAGCGATTTGCCGCTCAGCCAGTCGCGGTCGGCGGATTCGACGACGCGAATGCGCGGATCGTGAACGACGGGACCGAAACGATCCTTCGTGAGGTTCAGAGCTTGAAATCGATGGTCGACGAATTCTCGCGATTCGCCCGGCTGCCGAGTGCAAGGCTTGAGCTTTGGGATGTAAACGAGGTCATTCGCCAGGCTGTCGCCCTATATGATGGCCGGGATGAGATCGCGATCGACGTGCATCTAGCGCAAGATCTGCCGGCGGCAATGATCGACGATGAGCAGTTAAAGCGTGTGTTTGTGAATTTGATCGACAACGCGATCGAGGCTCCGGGAGATGATGCTAAGCAGGTTACGGTCACATCCCGTCTGGAATCAGCGCGCGATCTGATCGTTATTGAAGTCGGTGACAACGGCCGCGGCATCGATCCTGCGGATTATCAGAAATTGTTCCAGCCCTACTTCTCAACCAAAGGCCGCGGTACCGGCTTGGGACTCCCGATCGTTCATCGGATAATCACCGAGCACCGCGGCAAGATCAAAGCCGTGCCGAATCAGCCGAACGGGGCAAAGTTTATTGTGGAACTGCCTATTGTTTAGGCCCGTCAGAGCTTTACGGGCAATGCCACGGCAGGAGCGACGTTGGCCAGCATGTGATCTGTAAAGAAGCCGAAGGTTCCCCCGCTTGAGGGAACGTAAATATCAGTTCCAGGATTTCGCCCCGGCGAGCTGCTGACAAATTCGCCGCCCTGGGCAATGTAGTTTGTGACCTGTGCGTTCTCGCCGAGCGATCCGAGCGTTGCGGCACCGATCAGCGGAGCGGGATTAACCGTCGTTGCGGTGAGCCCGGTTGAAACTGAACAGTAAGCCGCCAAACCGCCGCCAAGCGAATGGCCTGCGAGTTGTAAGACTCTGCCGCGAGCGGCGCTGCGAGCCATCATCGTGAGGGCGAGGGCTTGAGGATACTGCGTCGGCAATTGCCCGCCAACTTGTGCCAGGTCGACTACTGCATCCAGCAGGGAATCAGTGCCCGCAAACGCGAGGACCAGATGCCTGTCCGATCGTAATAGGACCGCCTTGAAACCGGTTATCGACGTTGCCCAATGGTCGGCGACGGACCAGATGTCCCCCGCGGGGAATCGATATCGTTCGTTGCTGACGCCGTCATAAGCGACATGGCAGCAGCCTTTAGCTTCTCCAACAGTTAATGGCATATTAGTTTAACGAGGTTATTTAGTATCGTTTGTTAGTGACCTTATTTTCGACGTTTTGTTTCCGAAGTTTTGCTGAGCTAGGAGTCTCCAATTTTACTACGCGTATTTCGAACCGGAAATGGTACACACCGTTCTTATAGTTGACGACGAGCCCGGCATTCGCGATACGCTTCGCGGGGTGCTGGAAGATGAAGGATTCGCGGTTGAGACGGCCGCAACTGGCGAGGCGTGCGTAAAGGCGGCTGCCTCGCAGAATTTCGCGTGCGTTCTGCTAGATATTTGGCTCGGTAAAGGGATTGACGGGCTCGAAACGCTGAAACGGCTGCGTGAAGACGGGAACGATGCTGCGGTCGTGATGATCTCCGGCCACGGGAATATCGAGACTGCGGTGAAGTCGACAAAGCTCGGAGCGTTCGATTTTATCGAAAAGCCGCTGAGTCTTGAGCGGACGGTTCTGACGGTAAAGAACGCCATCAGGCAACGCGAACTCGAACGAGCCAATGAACAGCTTGCAAAAGAAATAGCTGACGAATACGTGATGGTTGGCGAATCGATCGCGATGCGGGCTCTTCGTAAACAAATCGCTATCGTGGCCCCATCGGACGGACGCGTCCTTATTTCAGGTGAGAGCGGGACTGGGAAGGAGCTTGTTGCAAGGGCGATCCATTCGCAGTCGAAACGCAAAGGAGCCCCGTTTGTAGAGATCAACTCGGCAGCACTTCCTGAAGAGTTGGTCGAGTCGGAACTATTCGGCCACGCAAAGGGAGCGTTCTCGGGTGCGACCACGGCGAAGAAAGGGAAGTTTGAAGTGGCAGACGGAGCGACGCTCTTTCTCGACGAGATCGGCGATATGTCTGCTCGCGTCCAGGCGAAGATGCTGCGTGTGCTGGAGGAACAGCGATTCGAACCGGTCGGAAGTAACACGCCGGTTAAGGTTGATGTCCGTGTTATCTCGGCGACCAACAAGCGTCTGGAAGAACTGATCGACAACGGCAATTTCCGCCATGACCTTTTCTATCGTTTGAACGTGATACCGTTCCAGGTTCCGCCGCTGCGAGAGCGGCTCGAGGACGTGCCGGCATTGATCGAGCACTTCAATCGACGCTTCTCAACGGACAACGGAAAGAAAGCGAAGACATTTCAGGTGGATGCTGTCGAACGCCTTCAGAATCACACGTGGCCCGGAAACGTCCGCGAACTCAAGAACACCATTGAACGCGTGATCATCATGAACGCCAAACAAAAGATCGCCGCCGCCGATCTGCCGGAACTTGGATTCACCGATGAGAAGCCCGCATCCAGCTTCCGTTTCCCTTCATTCAAAGCCGCGACGGATGCGTACCAGCGGGAGTTTATTCTTCACAAACTGTCTGAACACGACGGCAACGTTTCGAAAGCCGCCGAAGAGATGGGCGTCGATCGGAGTCATCTTTATCGGCGAATGCGGAATCTGGGGATTCAGGGGAAGTAGAGCATTTTTAACGCAAAGGTCGCGAAGGAACAAAGACGCAAAGGAGATGAAAATAAACCTTTGCGTCTTCG
>DAIOWA010000220.1:0-5463 GCA_036758705.1 Pyrinomonadaceae bacterium
GGCCGAACCTAACGCCCACCTCGTCTGCCTTAGAGTTTTGCGTGACGACGAGTCCTTTGATGTACTCGCCCTCCTCGTACTCGTCGCCGTACCAATCCGCGTGTTTGAACGCATTCAGCGCTTTGGTGATGTCTTTCTCCTCGGTTAGCGGCTGGCCGTCTGAGTCGACGAGAATGTTCTGATAATCCGATCGCCATTTGCGCCCGCGGTCGTACGCACGAAGGCGTTCGCGGATCGCTTTGGTCGCGAGTTTCTGCCCTTCGACATTGATCGTCGAATAGACCTTAAGGCCGCCCTGTGCGACGCGGGTAGTGTATTTTTCTTCGAGATACTTTCGGATCTCTTCGACCGGATAATCCCAAGCGGTCGATCTCGGCAGCGATTGATAATAGGCGGTGTCTGCGAGTTTTACCGGCTTTGCCTTTGCTGTTTCAGCTTCCGCGGTCGAGATGTAGCCGTACTTTGCCATCTGGTCGAGCACGATATTTCGACGAGCTTCGGCCTTCTGCAGATTTCGCGTCGGTGAATATTCAGGCGATTTGGGGATCGCGGCGAGCAATGCGGCTTCTTCGAGATTGAGATCTTTGAGCGACTTTCCAAAGTACGTCCTCGCACCGGCCTCAAATCCATAAGCTCCGGCGCCGAGGAAAACGTAGTTCATATACATTTCCAGAATCTGCCGCTTCGTATAGAAACGCTCGATCTGGAGCGCGACCATCCACTCGTTCACCTTTCGCGTATACGTCTGGTCCTTGTAGAGGAAAAGATTCTTCGCAAGCTGCTGCGTGATGGTGGAAGCACCCTCAGATGAGCCGGTCGTGATGTTTTTGAAAACAGCACCGGCGATGCGGTATGGGTCGATGCCCGGATGGCTGTAATAGCGATAATCCTCTACGGCCAGCAGGGCGTTCTCGACCGTCTTCGGAATGTCTTGTTCTTTGATGGGGATGCGTTTCTCGATGGCGAATTCCGCGAGGACCGTCTCACCGTCATCGGCATAGATCGTCGTCACCTGCGGCGGTCGATAGGTGGCAAGCGCCGAGACTTCGACCGAGTATCGGGAGTTGTTGAGGTAGTAGGACGCAATCGCGCCCGTCAACGCCCCGGCCGCGACCGCAAGCAGCAACGCCGTCAGCATCCAGATGAGGCTTGAACCGAAACCACGTTTTGCCCCGACCGATCTGACTTCCTTTTCGACTATCCTTCGTTCCCTAGCCATAACGAGTACCTCTTAATTAACAAACCTTCGCATTCGGATGCTCACAACAAATCCGATCGCGCAGAACGTCGTAAGAAGCGCTGAGAGTCCGGCACTCATCAGCGGCAGCGGGACGCCGATCACCGGCAGCACGCCGAGCGCCATGCCGACGTTCATAAATATCTGAAATACCATCGCCGTCGCAAAACACATTATTACGAGCGTCGCGGGCCTTTCGTTCGCTTCGCGGGCCCCGGCTATCATTCGCGACAGCAGCAAGGCGTATGCAAGAAGGAGCGATATGCAGCCTATAAACCCTGTATTCTCCGCAGTTACCGCGAAGATGAAGTCGGTCTGCGGTTCGGGCAAAAACTTAAGCACGCTCTGCGACGTTTGCGAATCTCCCTGAATACCTGAGATGCCGCCTTTGCCGACGGTGATCACCGATTGCACGGTGTGGTAGCCGTATCCTCGCGGATCGACGCTCTCCGGATCGAGAATGGCGTTGATGCGTTCCTGCTGATAGGTCTTGATCTTGCCCGTCTTGACACCAACCATCCACGCCGCCGGGATCATAACCGCAGCTGCGATGATCGCGAGAAGTACGTATCTGATCTTGATACCTGAAAGGAAAAGAACAGCAGCAAGCATCGGGAAATACGTGATCGCCTGCCCGGCATCGGGTTCGAGCATTATCAACCCGACCGGCCCGGCGAGTATCGCTATGCCAATGAGCGTTTCCCTTAATGTAAGCGCTCCGCCCTTCTTTTGGCCGAAATACCTCGCGAGCATTAGAACGGTCGGGATTTTCGCGAATTCCGATGGCTGGAATTGGCCTATCAGCGGCAGTTTTACCCACGCCTGCTGGCCGTTGACCTCGACACCGAGCGGTGTAAGGACGAGAAAAAGAAGCAGCAGCCCGAAGCCGTAAAAGAACGGAGCGAGGTCGATGATGCGGCGATAATCGCTGAAGACGATGACGAAGAACGCAAAGAGTGCAATGCCGATACCGACGATCTGCTTTGACCAATAGCTTTCGTGCGGCAGAGCGTTATGGATCTGCCAAACGCCGAAGCCCGCGATCGAGATCGCCAGAAGCGTCGTCAGCCAGTCAAAGTCACGCAGGTCACGTTTTTCGATTATTGCAACCATTATCTTTTTGCGACCAATTTCGTCTCAGCCGAGGCACTGGCCGGTGGAACGCCCCCATATCGCGTCGCAATATACGTTTCATACATTCCTTTCACCATCGGGGCGGCGTGCGTGCCGCCGAACCCTACGTTTTCGACCAACGCGATGACGGCGATCTCGGGTTTATAAGCAGGAGCGAACGAAACAAACCACGCGTGGTCCTTCGCACCGCCCGAACCCAGCGATGAGTTCTGGGCCGTGCCGGTCTTTCCCGCAATATCGAATCCGGGAATGCGAATGCCCGCACCGGTTCCCCCGCCCTGTACAACGCCCCACATACCTTTGACCACTACGTCGTACTGTTCGTCCGTCATAGGTACCATCTTCGGCTCGGGGCGATCGAATCCGAATCCGGTCCGGGCCTCGAAATAATTAGTTGTACCTTCTTCGCCCATCGCGCCGATCGGTTTGAATTCTTTCATCAGGTGCGGGACATACATTTTCCCGTGAACACCGATGCTGGCAATGGCGCGAAGCAACGCGATCGGCGTGACGACGACAGTATCCTGCCCGATCGAAGCGTACACCGTGCGGATATCGCTCCAGCGTCCTTCGCGTTTTTCGATGATGGGCTTCCAACTCTTAGGCGTCTGGCTGACCTTTTCATTGGGGATGTCGATACCGGACCGCTTATCAAAATCGAAGGTCTCGACCATCTGGATCAGACCTTCGATCTTCATTTTCAGCGCCAGGCGATAGTAATAACCATCGCAGGAATGCGTGATCGCGTACGACAACGGCGGGGCTCCGTGGCTGCCCATACAGCGGGTGAATTTGTTCCCGATGGTGATGCCGCCGCCGCAGATCATATTGGAGTGCTGGACGGTTATCACACCCTGCTGCAGAGCACCCATCGATTCGGGGATCTTCCACGTCGAGCCGGGCGGATAGTTGCCCTGGATCGCACGGTTATACAGCGGACGTTTTTCGTCCTGCCAGTACGCCGCGATCTGCTTGCGTCCTTCCGGGGTCTTGCTTCCTTGCGTAAATACGTTCGGGTCGAACGACGGAGCGGATGCAAGTGCGAGGACCTCGCCGTTATTCGGATCCAGCGCAATGATCGTCCCGCGTTTCGTTACCGAATTTTCGAGCTGCTGTTCGGCGGTCGTTTGAAGATCCAGATCGATCGTCGAAACAAGATCCTGGCCGGCCTGCGGCTGCACGACCTCGATCTCGCTCTGGACTCGGCCGCGGCTGTCGACGAGAACCTTTCGATATCCCGGACGTCCGCGAAGATACTCGTCGTAAGACTGCTCGAGCCCGCCTTTTCCAATAATGTCGCCC
Source organism: Pyrinomonadaceae bacterium (assembly GCA_036758705.1). GTDB lineage: Bacteria > Acidobacteriota > Blastocatellia > Pyrinomonadales > Pyrinomonadaceae > OLB17. The sequence goes on from DAIOWA010000220.1 coordinate 3,674, forward strand.
GCGCGCATCCCTCTCGCTTTGTAGGTCTCTGATTCAAGCTGTTTCGGGCTGATCTCGCCGACATATCCAAGCACGTGTGCCAGCATCGTTTTGTGCGGATAAAACCGTTGCGGCTGAAGTTCAATGCGAAGTTCGGGATATTCAAGCCCGTGTGATTCGACCCAGGCGATGTCCTGCATCGTCGCGCTCTCTTTGAGCACCATCGCTTCAAACTCGTTTTGCTTCTTGATCAGCGTCAGTCGCTCGGCGACGAAATCGGGTTCGAGGTTCAGCCCGTGGGCGTACTGCGGAACGCGCTCCGAAATATCGTCGATCTGTTTGAGGGGTTCGTTTGAGAGGACGACGTTGTAGGTCGGCCTGGAATCAACCAGGATCTTACCATTGCGGTCGAGGATGGCTCCGCGCGGCGCCGGGATCGGTATCAGGCGGACACGCTGATTCTCGGCACGGCCGGACCAATAGTCGCCCTGAACTATCTGGAGGTAGTAAAGCCGGACCCCAAGCAATGTGAGCAGAACGAAAGCGACGATCTGGATAGTGATCATCCGCATACCGACGTTCTGAGTGTATTCGTTCAGCTTCATCGCTACTTACCAAGCCTGATCGGATTTCGTCGACGCGACTGGCGGCGTGCGGATAATGTCTCGCGTCGTCGGCTGCCGCCTCCGCCCGAACGCTCTGTCAGGAAATAATCGAGTATCAAGTAGACCACGGTACCCGCGATCGTCGTTCCGATAAGAGAATACGAGACGGTCAGCATCACCTGTCCGGAAGGTTCCTGACCCAGCAATCGGTGAAGCCCAAAATAGAGAAGATCGTCCAGTAAGCAAGCTCCCGCTATGACGGGAATACGCAGTAAAAGGTTGTCCAAATAGACGCGTCGGGCAAGCTCGGAAACCACGTAAGCAATGAGGGTTTTAGAGAATCCGTTAGCCCCGAGCAGGCCGCCGCTGAGGGCGTCTATCGCCAGTCCGGAAAACGCCCCGAACAGGATCGCCTTGACCGTGTCACGCTGAAGTGCGGCATAAACGACGATGATCAGCGGAAAGTCGATATACGCAAACGGTTCGGCGACGTTCCGCAGCGTCCACTGCAGCAAAACGGCGAGAATGAGTGCTATGGTGACTTTGAGTTGATCCATTCCTTACTTTGCCTTTGGCGGCTTTGCGATCTGTTTCTCAAACTCCTCTTTTACAGGCGGCTCGTAAAGAAGGATACCGACCTCCTGCATCGACCCGATCGCGGCACTCGGGCGGATCATTATCCGATGCGGGGTGGTTGCCGACCCCGACTCAACCTGGACGATCTCGCCTACTTTCAATCCGGCAGGATAAATGCCGTCCTGTCCCGTCGTGTATACGATCTGCCCGACTTGAACTTCGGCACTTCCCGGCACATAGCGCATCTCGATCAGTTCACTCTTGCTTGTGCCCATCACGACACCGAGGGCATTTGAACCCGCGATCTCACCGACCACGGCACCGACACCGGACTTGTCGCGCGTAACGAGATCGACCTGCGATGTCAGCGGCCCGACCGCGGTGACGCGACCTAGCAGGCCGCCATTCGTTACGACCGGCATATTCAGTTTGACACCGTCCAGGCTGCCGCGATTTACGATCGACGCGTCGAACCAGACGGACGGATCGCGGCCGATTATGCGAGCATTGAGGACCTTATACTTCGCTTTCTCCTGAAGATTCAGGAGGGCATTCAGCCGCTGATTCTCCGTCGCAAGATCTTCCTTTGCCTTCAGTTCTACCTCAAGCTCCTGAACGCGCTGTTTCAAT
>DAIOWA010000221.1:0-5463 GCA_036758705.1 Pyrinomonadaceae bacterium
GATCCATTTTTTGGATTCTTCGTGGTTTGGGTCGAGTTTTAGAGCCTTGCGGTAATCTCCGAGGGCGGCTGCGTATTGGCGGGCTTCGGTGAGGGCGAATCCGCGGTCGAAGAGAGCGTCGGCGAGAGCTGTCTTTGCGGCTGCGTCGTTCGGTTTTGATTTGAGAGCTTTTTCGGCTTCGGCGATAACTCCGTCGAATTTTGCGGTATCGATCGCTTCGCCGCCCTGAGCGAATTTACCCGGCGCGTTCGGGTTCGGCGGCGGCTGGTTCTCGGTCGTATGCGCGATCGAATTCTGCTGCTGCATTTGCTCCGACCGCATCGGACGGTTATTGGTGTTTGAGTTCGCCGTCGCTGTGCCGGTCGGTGCGGCGTTGTTGCAGGCGGCTGCGAGTGCGGCTAGGGATAGTAATAAAACCTTCTTCATATTTTTTACTTGTATGTCGGCAACAGGCGCCCTTACTAACATGCGGGCTACAGACACGCGGGCTACTGACACGCTAGGTCAGCATCTAGTCAATGTATGGCCGGGCTTGGACGATATAGACGCGGCCGTTCAGGATTCCCCATTCGATGTCTTGCGGCTCCTTGCCGAACACGCCTCGGATCCGGATCGCGGTGCGTGCTAGATTTCGAGCCTGAAGATCGGTCAGGACGCGGTTCGATGCGTTCGCACATTTGTCGGTGGTTGCTTTCAGATCACCGGCTTCGTCGAATTCGAGCGAATTTTCCTGTTGCGAAAGTGTCATCACAACGACCGAGTTCGACTTCGGATTGAACAGGATCTGCTCGGGCAAGCCGGCGTTGTTGACTACGTTCGAATTATGCCCGCAGACGGCGCTGATGTAGACGGAATCTTTCGATTGTTCGTCGAACGGATCTTTCGTGATCATCACGCCGCCTTTCTGCATATCGACGCCGAGCTGGACGAGGGCAGACATATAGACGCGTTTCTGATCGACGTAATTTCGCACGCGGGCTTCGTAGGCTTCGAACTTCCAGAGCGACGCCCAGACTTTCTTCACGGCCTCGATCAGCTTATCGGCCTCGCGCACGTTCGGCACGCTTGAGTACAATCCGGCTCCGCTGAACTTCGGCAGATCTTCGGCGTTCGACGAACTGCGGACGAACACTGGCCGTCCGCCGAGTTGAGTTCGCCAACGTTGGATGACTGCCGTGCGAAGTCCGTCGTCAAACTTTGCTGACTGAATATCGTTGCGAAATTCTTCAAGCTTCTGTCGGCGTACACGCGGGTTGTGGACGAAATCGAGATCTTCCATCAGGTCTTCGATCCGTTCGTCGAAGCCGTGCTGCTTCATGAACATGTCGTACCAGTGAAAGGGAATTGAAAACCCGTCGGGAATAATGATCCCAGGGACGCGTGCCTTCAAGATCTCGCCCTGATTCGCGGCTTTTGCTCCGTAGATAATGCTGTCTTTTTTTCGCATCTCGCGGAGGCCGGCAAGCTTTTTGACCGCGAGGTTTGCCGGTGCGACCTGCTGATCGGGAGATTTGAATTTCTCCTTAACGTCATCGGCTGAGGCACGAGTCAGCTTGTAATCGGTCATCGACGCGTCGAGCTTGTAGACGAACGTATTGAATTCGCGGAAGAGTTTGTCGGCGTCCTTGATGTAGACGTTCGGCACATTCCAGTTCTTGGCGAGAATGTTGATGTGCGAGAGCGGCGACGACGGTTTCGCGACGATGATGCCGCGAACGGGCGGCAGTGACTGCGGCAGTTCTTTGAGAACGATTATCTCGTTGCTGCCGATCTCGACCGTGTCGTCGAGCTTGTCGATGATGTGAATGCGTCCGACGGCGGTGCCGGAATTGAGCGCGAGGTATTCCTGATTTGCGTTGAGTTCGCTTTGCGAGATCGTCGCGAATCCGAGCCCTTTTGCGGTGTCCTCCTGGCGGATCGAGTTCGGTTTATAAACGACGGGCTCGAAGAAGTGTGAGTTCACCGCTTCGTTCGCGGCTTTCATCAATTCGGCGTTTGCAAGATCACCTTCCCAGAGTTCCCATGTCCATTTGTCGACGGTCTTTTGATACGCGATGGTTCCCACGATGAATCGGCGGTCGAGGTCGATATAGATCGGCTTGAAGATGTCAGCTCCGCGAGGGACGAGGTAGGTCGCGAGCAGGAAGTCTTTGTGAAACCGGAACCGCTGCGAATTGACGAAGTAGATCTTATTTTTTGAGCGCCGGTCGATCACGAACATAGCGTGCGGCAAGGCGTAGGGCGTGTTCTGATGATAGGTTCTTGCGATCGTGTCGAACTCTTCGCGCGACGTTACCTTTAGCAGCGAATTCTTCTTCGAATCCGGCTTTTTGTCCATCGCTCCCGCAGGCTCGCGAGTCGGCGACGGTTTGCGGGACATCTGGCCGAAAACGGGCAGAACGCAGAAGGTGGAGAGCAGGAGGCAGCTAAGGATTTTAATGGGGGTAAAGCTCATAAAAAGTTAAGCGGACACACTCCCTGACGGTCGTGTTTCTACCTGTGCTCAGGCGGGCACACTTCCTACCCGGTCGTGTTTCTTCCTCTGCTCAAGCGGACACACTCCCTGACGGTCGTGTTTCTGCCTTGAAGGTCTTGTCACGAAACGTATCGAGCTGGTCGAGCGAGTTGATCGTTATATGCATATCGCGATAGATGCCATCGGCAATTCGATAGATCCAGCCATGGATAAAGACTTCCTGGCCGCGATCCCATGCGTCCTGAACGATCGTCGTCTCGCCGACGTTCACTACCTGTTCGATGACGTTTAGCTCGCACAATTTGTCCAACTGAGTGTCGTAATCACCCTGTTTTGCGATCTCGTCGTGATGCTTGTGCATCACGTCCTGGATGTTGCGGAGCCAGTTATCGACCAGTCCGTAGCGCGAATCGTCAAATGCCGCCTTCACACCGCCGCAGGTGTAGTGGCCGCAGACGATGACGTGCCGGACTTTGAGTACCTCGATCGCAAACTGCAGGACAGCCAGGCAGTTCATATCGCTATGATTGACGAGGTTTGCGACGTTGCGATGGACGAACATCTCGCCGGGCAGCAAGCCGATGCTCGACGTCGGGGAGATGCGGCTGTCGGCGCAGCCGATCCAGAGAAGTTCGGGATTCTGTGCCTCGGAAAGACGCTCGAAAAACTGCGGATCCTGTGCCGTCAGCTCGTCAGCCCACTGCTTGTTTGCCGCCAGAAGATCATTGATTATTTGCACGTGCTTGATTTTACCGTATCTGGCGGCAGGGAAGCCATTAGGGCGTCAGGATTTGGGTTGGCGTTCCCGTTCGGCATCGCGGGTCGTGTTGCGGGCCTTTGCCTGGAACCTGAGACTCAGGAGGAATGCACAACATCCGAGGACTGCGGAGACGAAGGCTGCATCGCGGTGGGCGGTGTAGAAGAAATAGGCGGTGACTCCCGCGAGGACTACCGCCAATATCTGAAAAACTGTTTCGATCTTCATTCGCTCTCGATCTCTAAATTTGCGATCCCGGCACCGGCCTATCCGGCCTTGCGTGCTACTTCTTCGAAACTTTCTCCGCGGAAGAAGGCGGCTGTTGCTGCGAAGAGCCGGCGGATAGCCCTATAGATCTTTGGAAATGCCCAGAAGAAAAATATAAGGAAGGCGATAAGCACGACGGCTATCACGAACGGAGCGAATACCGCGAGGAAAACACCGACGATCGCGATCGCATCTTCAGCCAGTGAGAGTATCCAGTTGGATACAGGTTCGGGCGAGAGATTCGCTCCGATGCGTGCGGTGGCCTTGGCGCCGTGTGATGAGAGCGCGAGTCCGCCGCCGATAAGAGTTGCGGGAATAACGATCTCGGGGCTCATATCCGATACCGCCGCCCACGCGACGATCGCTCCGGCAGGCACGCGGATGAATGTGTGGACCACGTCCCAAACACTGTCGACGTACGGGATCTTGTCCGCGAAGAATTCGACGATATACAGGCCGCCGGCAATACCGATGATCCACCAATTGTCGAGTACCTCAAGCCCACCCGGAAGCTTCACGCTGCCGAACTTCTGCAGCAGCCCGAGAACCGAAACAGTCGCGTATAGATTGATCCCGCTTGTCCAAGCGGAACCAAGTGCGAGTGAAAGTGTAGCGAACCAATCCATCGGCGAACTCCTTACGATTCGAGAAGCTTGATGAAACCTGCTTGTTCGAAGTGGTGGTCGGTAGTTAGGGCTTCCGTGATGCCGAATTGGGCCATAAGTTCGAAGCTAACCGCGTCGCAGAGGGACCAACTTTTATCTCGTTTACCAGTCAGAAGTTCCAGGGCTTTCAATGAATCTTCTTCATCGATCCAGACGACCTCAACTGATCCGTCGTTAAGAAGATCGACAACAAAATCCACAATCCTGGAGAGTGTATGTCTTCGAGAAATCGCAAGCGAAACCAACTCGACGATCACGTAGCTGTGAGTCACTTTGCTGTTTCGGGATCGATAAAGTTCCAGCGTTTTCGAGTGTTGGGAGCTTTTTTTGTCAAACAAAATAAGCCAACCCGAAGTATCAATGAACATCAGTTTTCAAGTTCGTGCGTATCGGCATATTCACGAGCAAGGTCCGCGTCAATTTTTTCGTTATTGCCTGAATCCGGATCACCGCTGTCAATAGTTCCAAAATGGCGCTCCACCAGACCAGGTATTTTCTTTCTCTCAGGCCTCATTTGAAGCTGACTGATCAATTCACGCTGTTGCCTCACGGGAAGCTTTCTTGCCGCATCCAAAACGGTATTTAGATCAGAATTCATATCTACCCCTCTCTGGCGAATTCTACCACAGATAATTACGATTCTTCTTCGCTTTCTGTTCCATCGCCGTCTTTCTTGTAGCCGAATTTTTCGAGTCGATATTGGAGCGTTCGGAATGTTAATCCGAGTAGTTTGGCGGACTTGGTGATGTTGTTGTCGGTGCGGTCCATGGCCTGCATTATGAGGCTGCGTTCGACGTCTTCGAAGCTGACGCCTTCGGGGGGCAGCTTGAAGTTTGTAATGTCGCCGCCGACCGCTGCGGGCCGCGAACCTTGCGACATTTCGGGCGGCAGGTCGTCAACAGTGATGGTGTCGTTTTCGCTCAGCAGGATCGAGCGTTCGATGGCGGACTCCAACTGTCGGACGTTGCCGGGGTAGTGGTAATCGTTGAGCAGCTTCTTTGCGGCCGCGTCTATCTTGATCTCGCGGGCGGTTCCGCGGGTATGCTTTTTGACGAAGTAATCGATTAGGACGGGAAGGTCGCTCGTGCGTTCGCGAAGCGGCGGGATCTCGATCGAGAGAACGTTGAGTCGGTAGTAAAGATCCTCACGAAAACGCTTCTCTTCGGTCATCTTGAGAAGGTCGCGGTTGGTCGCCGCAAGTACGCGGACATCAACCGGGATCTCCTTGATACCGCCGACGCGTCGGATCTCTTTTTCCTGCAACGCACGGAGGAGTTTCGCCTGGAGAGCGATATCAA
>DAIOWA010000222.1:0-5453 GCA_036758705.1 Pyrinomonadaceae bacterium
CTCGAAAAGAACGAAGGAAGCGCGGAAGCAGCTAGAGATACTTGATGACCGGTGCGATGCGGTTGTCTCGTCGATCCGAAAGAAGATGGGTGCTGATGCGATACGGGAAGACGCTATAAGGCAGCGAGCCATATATCCGCGAATGCTTGCGGGTGAACTCTCCTCGAAGCCGACCGGCCAGGAACTCACTGAGACTGCCGATTCGGTAATAGCCTTTGTTCCGACCGAGACAAGCTGGCGAGGCAGCAAACGGCCGCACAGTATCTTTTCAACTCCGAACGGGCAGATGTTCGGTCTTAACCTCTACGACCGGGCACTCATTAAATCACCGACTGTCATAGTCACCGCCGCGTCCGGAGAAGGGAAGTCATTCCTCGCTTCAATGCTGATCACGGATATCAGGGCTCATAACGGGAACGTAAAAGTCCGCGTGATGGACTACCGCCATTCGTTCAAACCCATCTGTCGCCTGTTCGGCGGCCGCCATATAGAGTTCAACGAGGCCGATCCAAAGCCCATCAATATCTGGAACTACCCGGGAATCGAGAGAGGTATCCGTCCGACAAAGCGCCAGCTTTCGATGGTATTGACCGACATCCTTATCCTCAGCAAGACACCGAAGACCGACGCTATAACCAGTGCGATTGCTGCGACAGTTATCGACGAGGTTTATAAGATGTCGCTAGCTCGAAATGGAGACGGAAGACCGAAGTTCCAGCCGACCCTCGGGCATTTTCTGGATGTTCTTAAGACGTATCACTGGGAACCGGCACAGCAGGAGCCCGCTAGTGAGCTTTACCTAAAACTCAACGTTCATCGCAAAGACCCTTGGCTTAACTCGCCAACCCATCCCGACTACGACGTTCCGTCAATGTTCGATGTGTTCGAGCTTTCAGGCATAAGCGGCCTCGACGAAAAGATACGTGAGAGCGTCGGATTCAGGATCAGCGCACAGATAATGCAGGAGATCGGCGAGGAAGACGATAAGAAGCAAAAGACACCGATCCTCTTCCTTTGCGATGAGATGCGGGAGATCAACCGGCACTTTCCGGCGATCCAGGAGCTTATTGCCGAGGCTTCTGTAACCGGACGTAAGGAAGGCTTAGTGACGGTCCTTTTCTCGCAGGCTTACGAGCACTTTACAGGAACAGCCGAGCGTCCGAATGAGATCGGAATTGACCTTGTAAAAAATTCCGGCGTAAAGATGATCGGTAAACAGATCGGCGGCTTCTGTCGTCTCGCGTCTGACTGCGAACTTGCACCGGAAACGGTCGCTGCGATCCGTGCGATCAGAAATCAATACGGCCGATACACGCAATGGGTGTTCGTGATCGGAAGCGGTGCGGACAAGATCGTCCAGATGGCCGAGATACGGCTTTCACCGGCGATGCTTTGGGCAAACACTAACGATACGAACGAAGCGAACGCCCGACGACTTGTCGAAAACCTTCGGCCGGACTTGCCGCCCGAGATCGTCGTCTCGTGGCTGGCCTCGAAATATCCGAACGGATTAAGCGCCGTCGGACTGACGGAAATCTCTTCTTTTGACCTCAATGAATTGAGCGGCCTGGAGGTGGCAGCATGACCCGAAATAGCGGAACAGTTAGACAGATCATTCTTGGCATAATTCTGTCGTCGATATTTATTGGGATAGATGTTCGCCCTGTAAAAGCACAGTGGACCGTTTTTGATCCATCGCAATATGCACTTCAAGTAGCGAAAAAGATTGAAGAGGCCGCTCGTTGGGTCGAAACCATCAATCACTATATCCAAACCTATGAGCAAGCGGTTCGGCAGTACGAGAAGATGGTGGAAAGCGTAACCCACCTGCGCGGCATTCTCGATAAGGTCGATGAGCAGGTCATGCGGCATAAACAACTGATAACGACCTATGCCACTATCGGCCGTCTGATACGAGGAACTTTCGAATTAAAGAAACGCATCGAGGCTACCATCACAAGCCAGATCCATTCGGTCGTAAATATCGCAAGACGCCTGAAGAACGGGATCTTCGATATGGAAGCAAACAAGCGGGATCTTGATGATTTTCTTCGGCATTCCATCGGGCGAAGTGCCGATGCTCATCTCGCCAACCTTGAACGCCTTGCGAAGCTGGATTCCGAACTTGAACGTATGCTCTTCGACCGCGAGAACATGCTTCTCGACCTCGCCAAACTTTACGAGGAACGGGAGCGGATCGCGGATGAGACCCGGGCGATCTCTGCGAACCCTTCCGCTAATCAGGACGGGGTGCAATCCCTCATTGATCAAATGCTCGCCGTCAATCAGCGCATTTCGACTGTCGAAGGCCAGCTGCGAGAACTCGAGGCCAAGATCCACGCGAAGTTCATCGCCTACGGCCTAAAGATCGAACAAATGACCGAGTTCGGCAAAGAGATTCGCCGCAGCACCGAGATGATGACGGGTATCACCCGGGCCTCGGATGAGTTCCTTCGCGAACTTGAACGTTATGAAGTATGGAACGATGACGTCTATCAAAGCCCGCTTCCGTAAGACCCGGAACTAAGAGTTCACTTGACAACTAAAAACCAAAGCCATGAGAAACGTGAATCCATTTCGCCACGCATTAGCGACAGCTCTATTCGTTCTCGCCTACCTCGTCTCGCCATGCCTCCTCGCTACGCAAGCGGCCGGGCAAACCCGGCCGCGCCCTCCTCAACCGCCGCGTGTCGAAGGGCAGACTCCGATCGGCTCGATGAACGGTCAGCCAGTAACGGCGAACGATCTGATAATGACGGTGAACCCTGATTCGCCGTTCATGCCGCCGCTCGACGGAAGTCCGGCTCCTGCACTTCGCGAGTTCGAGAATAGATATCCCGCGAACCCCGTTTCAACACCGGCTCCCGGCCCCGTCGTGCCGCCGAAGCCGCCCGCTCCGAGTTTTAGTGAGCAGATCAGAAACCTGATGCGAACCGGACAGGAATGGCTTTTCCAATCTGTTCTGAACGTGATCGTAAAGCCATTAATGCCGATCCTCACTTTCCTCGCATGGATCATTGCGAGTTTCGTATTGATATTTGCGTTTATTCGCCGGTTTCATGATAACCGCGGGCTTGGGCCCGAGCAGCTTGTCGCCTGGGCGATTCGGTCGATCATCTTCATGGTACTGATCGGAGCGAGCCCATTCATCATCGACGGCCTCACGATAACCGGCAAGTTCTTCGCTCGGCCGATTCGTGCCTACAACCGCTCACTTGTGACTGAGTTTGACGAGAAGATGAAGCAATATGTGAAAGCGAACTTTGCCGTTGAAGATCCAAATGAACTTCTTGCGGAACGTCTTCCGAACGGAGAGCCGGGCCTTGTCGGCATCATCATGGATAAAGAATCGTCCGTGAAAGACATAACTGGCGAACTCAATGTACTCGGATGGGATATGCCCCGGATGTTCACCTTTATGGTGATCGGGCAAAACATAATAAAGTTCGGCGGACTTTTTCTCGCGATCGCCGGACTATTTATATTGATAGGCCTGAAACTGGCGGCCCCGGTCTTGGCGGCATTTGGTTTCGACGAGAAGTTTGCGGCTCAGATGTTCTATCCGTTCTGTTGGGGCGTTGCTACCTTTGCGTTGGCATTTCCGCTAGTAAAGGAAGTGACTCTCTATGTTTGCTATGCCCTCGGCGTTCTCGCGCTTTCTATCTACAACGGTGAGAGTACATTTTCTCTTGATCCCGTGACGGCAAAGATCATAACCAACGGTGCTTACGATCCGGCATCAAGCGCACTCATCGTCACCGCACTGTTCTTTGTCTCTAGCCTTTGTTTCATTCTTGTCCCGTGGCTCAGCTATCGAGTACTTCGGGGACAGGTCTATGAGGGCGTTTCTCAAATATCGATGGGATGGATGCTTTCAAGTTTAGGTACTGCACTTGAGACTTACGGGTTGGTCGCCGGAGCCGCAATCAATCGACAAGCAGAAAACACCCAAATCCAGGGCATCTACAATGCGGAACAGACGGCCGCGAAGAAGGCACTTGAAGCCGCGAACCAATCAACCGACGCAAGATTGATCTCATCGGTTGCCGGGGTCGAGGGTGGGCTTGTCACAAATCTTGGGCAGATCCGCGCCAATCAGGTAACGCAATCGCTGCTTGCTGAAGCCAGCATGAATTATGGACTGAGCAGCAGCCGATCGGCTACGAATCGTGAGATCACGGGTACCCTGGCCGAAGCTCAAGGAACTAAAGAAGCTCGCAGCTTTGATGGAAGAAAGGAAGTCGAAATTCGTGGCCAAGGCAACCTGGAGCGCTTCGGTATGAAAACATATGAGCTCACGCCGGGCGGTTCGTCGATCGCGGGAACTTCTGTTCCAATCCGAACTGGACAGGAACTCTTCGACTGGTCGAGAGACAAGCATCCGATACAGGAAGTCAACAAGCAGATGGATTCCAGTACGCGAAGCGCCGTCGCTCTCCAAAATAACAACACTGATATCGTCGCCGACAAGAAGGTCGAAGCCAGCAATACATATCAAGGGGAGATCAATCAGGCACTCGAAACACAGGCTTCTCAAAGCAAACAGGCATTTAATACCGGTAGTTCGATCGCGTCTTCAAGCAGCAGACAAGGAGCAGGGATCCAGCTTTCAGGAATTCGCCGTTCTGCAGATATCGAACGCGGAGCGAATCAACTGAATTTTGAAGGTCGAAGTGAAGCTGCGACCATCAATCAAATGGAAGCGATGGAGGCAGCACGTCTTCGGATGGTCTCATCGGTCGTCACGGGCTTCTTCAGGGATATGGATCGTAGGTTGGAGGAGATGAAGCCGAAATACTGACAGGATTCAGTTTGATCCTCCGTACAGTAACTGGCAGACCTGAAAGCGGCTCGTCTTTGGAGGTCTCAATCTTCGCGACCGGAACCTCCTTGATTCTTCCCTATCTATTTATCAATCATTGTGGCTGTCCGCGCTAATGAAAGCGAGTTTAGGTAACACCGTTAACTTCGATCGATTCGGTACCGTCAGGAGACAGCGGAACCGCAATTCCAAGCAATGTGTATGGTTGATTGAAAAATACGAAGCGAACTCGCATTCTTTTCTTGTGATTCAAGGGCTGTGTTGGCAAGATGCTTAATATTCGATGGCCCAAGTTCCTTGTTTCAACGGGACCGGAAGACTCGACGATAGCGAGATTCGTGGTTGCATCCGATTGGTCACAGCCGGGTGGTGTAAACTCGATAGATCTCAAAAACAACCGTCGCGCATCATCAAAATTTCCATTCCCTGCAAAACATGTCCCCATGTTATTAAAGATTGTCGCTAACATATTCAAGGATTTATTCATTTCGACTGGAATATCGCGACCAAAGGTAACCAGATCTCTCTCTCTGCCGGCACGCTTTACCGCTGAATCAGCATGGAAACACCGTACCTTAGCAACGATTTCATCCATGATCCGCTCGCGTAGCAGTATGCGAAACTCATCATA
>DAIOWA010000223.1:0-5450 GCA_036758705.1 Pyrinomonadaceae bacterium
CTGAATTGATGACATCAGAGCTGCGCACTGCTTTCAAGTCGCTTCGCTAAAAGAAGCTAACGATAGAACTAAAGTGAGGCCTGCCGTGCGAACACGATCGGCAGGCCTTCTTCTCGCTCATTCTTCGGTGGCGTCAGACCAATACTTTGGTATCGACCAATACCTTCGTCCAATTTTCGACAGTCTTGTCATGTGTTGAACTCTAACCATAAAGACGAAGGGAGACGACATAAATGCACAGCCAATTCAACAGGGGACGAATCAACTATCGTGGTTCACATAGTCTGCGATCCCACGTTTTGACCATGGCGATCATGATTCTGGCCGTCATCCTCGCATTTGCGATTTTAGAAGCCGTTTCATGACCGAGCAGGTAGGCGACTACCTTGCATGGACGACAGTCAGACTAGACGAGAGATTTAGGAGGCGACCGTGAGCAGTACTCAGGCATTGGGCAAAGAATCATCAACATCAAAGGAAACCAAAGCGATCGACATGAAGCTAGAAGTCGTGGTTATGCCGGTATCTGATGTTGATCGAGCAAAAGACTTTTACAACAGCCTAGGCTGGCGGCTTGATATTGACTTCGCGGCTGGCGACGAATTCCGGGCCATTCAGTTTACCCCTCCCGGATCCGAAACCTCGATTCATTTCGGCAAGGGCCTGACTCCCGCGGACCCCGGATCGGGCGGCGGCGTTTTTCTCGTAGTTTCGGACATCGACAAGGCAAGAGTCGAACTGACCGAAAGAGGGCTCAATGTGAGCGAAGTGTTTCACCGCTCCCTGGGTGAAGCAGCCAAGAAAGGGAGCGATCCAGATGGGCGCTCTTATTCCTCCTTTGCAACGTTCAGCGATCCGGATGGAAACCGGTTTGTGCTGCAAGAAATAAAAACCAGACTGCCGGGAAGAGTCGACGTCTCGGAATCAAAGTTCGGTACCATCGAAGCCCTTGCGGATGCGCTTCGGCGTGCAGAGATGGCCCACGGCGAGCACGAGAAGCTCACCGGCAAACGGGATTCAGAGTGGCCTGCGTGGTACGCGGAATATATGTTCGCAGAACAAACGGGAGCAACTCCCCCACTCTAGAATGAACTCGAAAAAGGCGTTTAAAGCTACAGAGGTTAAGACAATGTTGAACACGATCCCAGAAATTGAAAACGTCGTCTATACGGCTAGGGCCCACACGATTGGAGGTCGGGATGGAGGTACATCGCGCACGTCAGACGGGCGACTCGATGTGAGACTCGTACCGCCTGGATCAAGTCGTGACGGAACAAATCCGGAGCAACTGTTCGCGGTTGGCTGGTCGAGTTGCTATTTGTCGGCGATGAAGTTGGTTGCCGCTCGGATGAAAGTCAGACTGCCCATCGATGCCGCGGTCGATGCGGAAGTCGACCTAGGCACGACGAACGGCTCGTATTTTATCCAGGCCAGGCTGCAAGTCAGCCTTCCCGGCATTGAATCCGAGATAGCGCAAGAAATAGCGGATGCTGCTCATCTTGAGTGCCCTTACTCAAAAGCTACCCATGGGAACATCAACGTCTCGACCGAAGTCGTGGGTTCGAATGCCACGGCCACTGTTTGAATACCGGGTCGATCAACGGCAGGAATTTAGCATGAGTGAATATATAGATAGAAATCGCCGACATTTCCTCAGTTTGTCTGTTGCGGCGCTGGCGGGTACTCGCCTTGCAGTGGGGAACGATAAACAGCTGGTCTCTATGCCTGAGTCATCCACTAAGATCGACGTAACCTTCGACAATCTGAAGGCGATAGAGTCGGGAGTCCTTAAGGTCGGGTACCTCGAATCCGGCCCGCCCACAGGTCAGCCAGTGATTCTTCTTCACGGCTGGCCTTACGACGTCCATTGCTTCGCCGAGGTCACGCCTATTTTGACTGCTAAAGGATATCGGGTCATCGTCCCATATCTTCGCGGTTACGGAACAACTCAGTTCATTTCGAACGAAACGATCCGCAACGGCCAGCCGTCTGCGATCGCCCAAGACATCGTTTCTTTTATGGACTCCCTAAAGATCCCGAAAGCAATTATCGGCGGCTGCGATTGGGGGGCTCGGACAGCGAACATTATTGCGGCCCTGTGGCCCCAGCGATGCAAGGCACACGTGTCGGTCAGCGGATATCTGATCGGAAGTCAGGCCGCCGGTAAGGTTCCGCTTCCGCCAAGTGCCGAGTTGCAGTGGTGGTACCAGTTCTACTTCGCTACCGAACGAGGTCGCGAAGGCTACGAGAAGAATCGCCGCGAATTCGCAAAACTGATCTGGCGACTGGCCTCGCCAAAATGGAACTTCGACGACGCGACCTTTGATCGCTCCGCGTCGGCCTTCGACAACCCAGACCATGTGCGAATCGTCGTTCACAACTATCGATGGAGGCTTGGCCTGGCAGATGGCGAATCGAAGTACGACTCGCTTGAGAGGCGGCTTGCCGCAATGCCAGATATAACGGTGCCAACTATAACCCTTGAAGGCGATGCGAATGGGGCTCCTCATCCGGAACCTAGCTCATATGCGAAAAAATTCACCGGAAAGTATTTGCACCGAACTGTTGCAGGAGGTACAGGGCATAACCTTCCGCAAGAAGCTCCGATAGATTTCGCGCAGGCGATCATCGATGTTGACCGTCTTTGACTACTGAACGTACCGGTCCGGTTCTATATATCGGCTGGCTTGTTCCAAGCAGTACGAAAGTATCGACCAATACTTTCGTTCAATATCTTCTTCTTGGAGCCTGTGTTGTACTCACCAAGCGAAAAGTAATAGAGCAGCCAAGGAGAGCCAGAATGAACAATCTCGACCATGCCCCCTCAAAATCGGCAGGCATCCCGCCCGAAACCAGTCTAGACCACGACTCTTTAGAGTCACACCAGGATGGCAAAAATGATGTAGCAGATCTTTTGCAAGTCGTGCTGGATGCTCATGGTGGCTATGAGCGGTGGAAGAAGTTCGAAAAGGTCAGCTCTCAAGTTGTTTCAGGCGGATTCCTTTGGGCCATGAAGGGAATCCCGATCGACAACACCCCGCGCACTATGATGTCTGAATTTCGCCGCCAATGGAGCTGCACGGATCCGTTCGGCGAAGCTGAATGGCACATGACATTCACGCCGGATCGAGTCGCGATCGAAACTGCATCCGGTGAGATCATCGCCGAGCAGAGAGATCCGCGAGACACCTTCTCTGACCATCATTGGGATACACCCTGGACACCGTTACAGCTAGGTTACTTCAATGGCTATGCGATGTGGACGTATTACAATCTACCCTTTCTTCTAGGTGAGCCGGGCTTCGCCCTTGCGGCGATACCTCCTTTAATACAAGACGGAGTTCAACTCACAGGCATTAAAGTAGGCTTCCCGCAAACCATCCACACTCACTCCAGGGAGCAAAACCTTTACTTCGAAGAAGGCGGCCTTTTGTGTCGCCAGGACTATTCCGTCGATGTGGCCGGAGGTGCTAAAGCGGCCCATCTGATCTCGGACTACGTCGATGTTGGAGGTTTGAAGTTTGCAACCAAACGCAGAGTGTACATGCGAAACGAAGACGATTCCCTTCAGCTAGATCAAATGCCTGTTTCGATCGATCTTTCTGATTTTGAATTGAGCTAGATCGATCGAACCTATGAATCGAAGGAATTCGTGATAACCAATGACACAAGAGCGACGGATGGCAATCAAACAAACACGGCCGTTTTTCCCGAGGACTAATGGTATTTCGCGCGTATGGCTCGTGATATTTATTGGATTGTTTGGCAACTCTTGTGCAGCAACGGAGCGGTATATGTCTGACGAGAATGGAGGCACCCATAAAACAGAGGTAGCGGCGGAGCAGTTGTCTAATGAGGGACAGATGCCGTCACTCGCTGGGGCCAAAGATTGGCTGAACTCGCCGAAATTGATAACGGAGGAATTGCGCGGAAAGGTCGTGCTCGTTTCCTTCTGGACGTACACGTGTATCAATTGGCTCCGGACAGACTCATACCTGAAGGCGTGGGCTGAGAAGTACAAAGGTCAGGGCCTTGTCGTGATCGGCGTACACTCCCCGGAGTTCGAATTTGAAAAAGACGTTGTAAACGTCCGCAGGGCTGCGGCCGATCTCGAGGTTGATTACCCGATTGCTGTCGACAGCGACCAGAAAGTTTGGCGTGCGTTCAACAATAGGTACTGGCCTGCCTTCTACTTCGTGGATTCCAAGGGACAGATCCGACATCACAGATTTGGCGAGGGAGATTACGAACGCTCGGAGAGAGTAATCCAGCAGTTGCTCGCTGAGGCCGGCGGAAAAAATATTCCGACTGACCTAGTCGTCCCAAGTGGGCAGGGTGTAAAAGCGGAGGCCGATTGGAAGAACCTTCGATCGGGTGAGAACTATTTGGGCTACGAGCGTACGGCAAACTTCGCATCCCTCGGGGGGGTCTTGCCCGACAAATCCAACCAATACGCCGTTCCATCCAAGTTGCTTTTGAATCAGTGGGCCATTGCTGGTGAATGGAAGTTTGCTGCGTCGTCCATCAAAGCAGAAAAGCCGAACGGCCGAATCGCATATCGATTTCACGCAAGAGATGTTCATCTTGTAATGGGTTCGACCAATCCCGCGATCCCAGTACGATTCCGAATTCTGATAGATGGGAAACCTCCCGGATCGTCACGCGGCATCGACGTCGACGCTGACGGACATGGCAAAGTCTTGCTCCCGCGAATGTATCAACTAATTCGTCAGCAAGGAGAGATATCCGATGTCCATCTTGAGATCGAGTTCCTTGATGCAGGTGTAGAAATCTTCGCTTTTACATTCGGGTGATAGGCGGCAATCGTCGGCGAATGCCGCGCATTGGATGTACTCGTTTTTTGCGACCGGCTCTGTCAATAAGCCGTCTATCGAACGGGACCTGATCATCAGCGGCCAAGTTCGCGACTAATGACACGATAATATTGCGATATAGATGAGGATGTTTTTGGGGTCGATTTTCCGCCAGTAGACCCAAATGCCCCCGAAAGCTACGAATCTGTTGTAAAATCGCCGCTTTGAATGTATGGCCTGGTTAGAACTATAAGACCCTTGCTCAATTTACCGGCCAGAGCACGTCTTACTTTAGCTTCGTCTGCGAAACACGATGTGACCTACAGGAACCTAACCGTTTACAACAAAATAAGCACTTTTTACTAGGAATTCCCTCTGAATCAATCCACTAATAATCTTCTCTCTAGAGCTTCGCAACGCGAGATAACGAATAAAGGTCTTCCGGGACAATACTCCGGTAGATTGGCCTCAAATCAGAGGGAATATTGGCCATTTTCCTCGATATTTTCGTGCAAATGTACGTCAATGTGGCGCGCTGACACGATAAACATACGACATTCAAAGATGCGATCCAAATTAACGATTCTGTAACTTATTGAAAAAAGGAAGGTTAGTTGGAGGCGGCGATCGGAATCG
>DAIOWA010000224.1:0-5446 GCA_036758705.1 Pyrinomonadaceae bacterium
ATCCTGCGACGCGTCACCAAACTCGCGATCGACACGCTCGCGGCAGATGGAAGATTCAAGCAGGCATTAACAGAAGCAGCAAAGACAAAAGAAATGCGCTCGGCACAACATGCCGTCGCATTTGAAAAATATATGAGGCCGGCGGTCGACGAATGCCGTGCGTTCGGGCTGACGCTACCGCTATCGCTCGCGGTCGTTTACGACTCGATGGTGCACGGCTCGTGGCGGTCGCTGGCGGAGCATCTCGGGCCGGTGCGCGACGAGAAGAAGTGGATCGCGGCCTATGTCGAGCATCGCCACGAATGGCTCAAGAGCATCGCTCGCCTTAAGACGACCACCTATCGCACGAACTTCTTCAAAAAGGAGATCGCCCGCGGCAACTGGCAGCTCGATCTGCCGATGTACGTCCACGGCTTTCTGCTGAAAGCAACAGACCTCCAACCACCCGCCGAAATCCTGCCTACTATCCAGCCAGGACCCGACCCGAAAAGCCGCGACGCACAAGTCGCGGCTCCCACCTCTCGCGTGGACACGGAGAGCGAGGGACGGAGGGACGCAGTGAAGGCGGTCGATGCATTAGAAGATCGCGTGAATGCTATCGCGAGCAGGGTTGATCAGGCCGAGCGGATCGTTGTGACGACCGCGACCCGGACGGACAAGGCGAAGTCGCTGTGGGCGACGATCGCGGGAACGCTGTGGCAGATGCTCTGGGCGATCGTCGGATTCTTCGCCGGCGTACCGCGGGAAGTCTGGCTCGTCGTCGCGATCATCGCAGGCATTTTAGCGGCACTCTTTATCTATCGGCAGATCACCCTCGGGAGACTGCGTGAGAAGAATGCCTCTCAACTTTGAACCTTGAACTTTGAACTTTGAACTACCCGATATGAACGACATAAAGAACATTTTCATCGCGTGGATCAGCACATCCACTTCCCTGTTCGCGGCGATCGAGCTGAAGACTGTGCTGGCCATCCTGTCAGCGGTCGTGCTTCCGGTAATTTTTTTCTCGATCGGAAAGACGGTCGATGTCCTGGTGCAGATCTACTTGAAACGACGGGAGAACGAGCGGAATCGCGACAACGACGGTCAGTACCCCCTGCGGTAGCGGGGGGTTGAACTCGGCCGAGACTCAACTCACGCAACGTCCCGATCGGCAACGACGAACCACCCGCTACCGCAGGTGGTACCGACATAGGCAAATATGAACACACAAACCAAATTGATCATCGCCATCGCAGTAGTGCTGATAGTGGGACTGGCGATCGTGTCGCTCGTCTCGAACCATCATCTCCACACTCTTGAACGCCGAGTAGAGGCGGCGAAACGAGAAGCGGCGGAGTCGGAAAAGCAGTCCCAGATCGCCGAAGCAAAGGCGGGCGAGTACGTGAAGAAGATCGAATATCTAGAAGGCGAACTAGCGGCGATCGCATCAGTCGCGAGGAGACAGGATGAAGAACTTAAAACTATCAGCGGCGATGTCGGTGCTGCTCGGCGTGATGTCGAGCGTGCCCGCACTATTCGCGCAATCGACACCACTACCGACGAACTCTGCTCCCGGCTCGCGAACCTCGGACACGCGTGCAGGTAGGATCGACGCGGCGAGTGAGCGAGGGAGAGACGCAGAGACCTCTCGGCCATCAGGTCCCTCCGTCCCCGCGTCTCCCGATCTCCGCGTCATATCTTCCTGCGCGGCTGCAGTCTCAGAGCTCGAAGCCTCGCGTCGATTGATCGATCTGCTCGATAGAGAAAACAAACTTCTCAAGGACCGGCTCGAATCTGAGACGCGAACCGCCGCGATACTCAACGAGTTGAACGCAAGTCGAAAGGCCGAGGGCGACGCACTCAAAACCGCACTCGCCGCAAAAACTGAGACACTCGCGGCAAAGGACGAAGTGATCGCTGCTCAGCAAAAGCTCATCGACTCGCTCAAGTCAAAAAAGTCCTCTCCCTGGAAACGCCTCGGCGACATCCTCATCGGCGTCGCCGCGGGAATGGTGTTGAGATGAGGCTATTCGGCGAAAGTCGGTGGCGGCGGCGGTTCGAACATTTCTTCCGGCTCATCCGGTGGGTTGAAGAAATCGTAAGCAGCGTCACCAATCGCGAGTCGAAATATGAGGAATGCGAACGGCACAATGATCACCCCTGCCCCGAAAATTTGTCCCGATCGATATGCCGCCGGCACTGTCCCGTCGACCATGCACATAAGCGTTTGAGTGATCGACATCAGGATCATCAGCGAAAAGATGCCGACGGTCAGCCACCGTCCCCACGATCTGCGTTTCAACAGGCCCCAGAAGGCGGTTGCAAGGATTGCGATAAAGAAGCCGAAGAACAGAAATGCAAGGAGTATCAATGTAGGAGCTCCGCCACCCGTGTTGAGATTTCCCAGGGCAAACAGCGTCATAAGAAGAGCACCAAGAAAGATCAGTGAGTAGATAACAAGAATGATCTGCGAGATCCAGACTGACGGTGGGCGTTTGGGTTTTTGATTCATGGGAATTTTCCAACTTTTATACCACAGAAGATATGAACCACACACTTGAACAAGCAATTGACCAATTTCGAAACCAGGCCGCGCGGTATCGGAAATCGCGCAGATACTACGCCGGCGAGCAGGATCTGAACTTCGCGACGGAGAAGTTCGCGAACACGTTCGGCAATCTTTTTCGCGAGTTCGCGTTGAACCTGTGTCCGGCGATCGTTGACGCGGTGAAGGACAAGCTGAAGATAGAAGGCTTCGGCGTTCAGAGTGCGCGATTTATCGCGTACAAAAGTGAGACCGACGAAGCCGTACGCGATGAATCGCGCACTCTGAACGACATCTGGCGTTTCAACCGAATGGCGATCCGCTCCGGCGAGGTACATAAAGAAGCGCTGAAGAATGGCGATGCTTATGTGATCGTCTGGCCGAGCTCGGACGGCCGGGTGCAGATAGTCCCACAATCTGCCGAGAGCTGCACGGTGCATTATGACGAAAATGATCCTGGCAAGATCGCGTGGGCGGCAAAGACCTGGCGCGATGCCGATAAGCGTACACGTCTCAATCTCTTCTTCCCCGACCGGATCGAAAAGTACGTCGCCGACGACCGACACGCACAGTTCCTGCCAGATGCTAAGTCGTTCACCGTCCCAGACGCGGACGAAGGCGTCCGCGTTCCGAACCCATACGGCCTAGTCCCGGTTTTCCACTTTGCTAACAACGCCGACATCGGCACGTTCGGCCGCAGCGAGATCGAAGACGCAATGGCGGTGCAGGATGGGCTGAACAAATCCGTGCTCGATATGTTGGTCGCGATGGAAGTCTGCTCGTTTCGTCAGCGATGGGTGGCGGGCATCGAGGTGTTGAAGGACGAGACGACCGGCAAAGACATCCCGCCATTCACGCTCGGCATGGAGAACATCTTCTTCGCCACCGACCCTAACACGCGGTTTGGCGAATTCGGAGCAACCGACCTCGAACAGTTTCTGAAAGTGAAGGACGGATTCCGGATCGACATGGCATCCGTCACCGGCACACCGCTCTATTATCTGATGCCGCAGATCCGCGGGTTTCCGTCGGGCGAGAGTTTAAGAAAAGCGGAGACGCGATTTCTCGCAAAGGTCCGCGACCGGCAGGAGCAGTTTGGAGCGGTGTGGGCGGACGTGATGTCATTCGCTCTCCGCCTCTCCGGCCACGCAGACGTCCCGCTCACCACTCGCTGGGAAGACCCTTCCCCGACAAACGAGCGCGACGTGCTCGAAAATCTCGCCTTGAAACTTTCCTTAGGCGTCCCTGCGGAACAAGTGTTACGCGAAGCCGGCTACTAATTCACAGCCATTCAAACAGGATAGACAGGATGAACAGGATGGCACCCGATCGATCTACATCCTGCGCATCCTGTTCGAATTATCTTCTTCAAACTATGACTAACCAACAACCAACCACAAAGGCGGAAACACGACCGGTAGGGAGTGTGCCCGTAAACCACGAGACTAGCCCCACGCAGCCGACGCTGCCAGGGATGGAAGATCTAACCCCACAGGCAGAAACACGACCATTAGGGAGTGTGTCCAAGACGGCCGACGAACTCGCCGAAGAGAACGCGCAACTCAAGGCCGAGATACATATACGTACTGCCATATATGATATTGAGACAAGGCTAAAAGCTGCGGGAGCAAGGTCTCCAAACCTTCTCGCAGATCGGGCAAAGGAGCGTTTTCAGTTCTCGGAAGAGGGTGATCTGACAAATGCCGAAGCAGTTGTCGAGCAACTGAAGCGCACCTATCCGGAGCAGTTCACGCCCGCCTCGATCGACGCCGCGGCCGGCCGCATACAGCGGCCCACGCTCACCAAAGAAGCCCTTGCAAAGATGACCGCCGCCGAGATCCAACGCCTCGACTGGAACGAGGTCCGCTCAGCGTTGGCTCAATAAAGGCAAGGAATTCAAACAGGATAAACATGATGTACAGGATGGCTCCGACAGATTACATCCTTTTCATCCTGTACATCCTGTCTGAATAACCTGCAACGATCCCAACTATCCACTTACCACTCACCACTCACCACTAAAACAACATGTCACTAACATTTATCCCTACAGTATGGGCAGCTCGGCTGCTCTCGGCATTGGACAAAGAACTCGTATATGGACAGACGAATGTGTCTAACCGTGAATACGAAGGCGACATCCGCACAGCGGGAAATACGGTCAAGATCGCATCAGTTGGCGACGTCGCTATTGGCGATTACGTCAAGGACACCCCGATCGGCGATCCGGAGATTCTGACGGATGCGACACAGACAATGCTGATCGACCAACAGAAGTTCTTTCACTTCTTCGTCGACAGCGTAGACCGGGCTCAGCAGAACGTCAACATTCTCGACGAAGCGATGCGGCGTTCGGCGTGGAAGCTCCGCGACGCAGCCGATTCATATATAGCCGGCCTGATGGAGGCGGCGGTGCCCGTCGGCAACACGATCGGCACGGGCCTCGTCCCGATCGTACCTACTGCCGAAAGCGCGTACGAGCATCTCGTCGATCTCGGCGTGCTCCTCGACGAAGCGAATACACCATTAGATGGGCGCTTCTGCGTGGTGCCGGCGTGGTTTCACGGGCTGCTGCTCAAAGACAACCGGTTCGTCAATGCGGGTACGCTGCGGTCAGACCGGGCCCTCGCCAACGGAGCGGTCGGCGAAGCGGCGGGTTTCACCATCCTTAAATCCAACAGTGTCCCGAACGAGGCGGGCGAAAAGTATAAGATCATCGCCGGCCACCGCATTGCCACAACCTACGCCGAGCAGATCGTTGACCTGCAGACCTATCAACCCGAACAGCTCTTCGGCGACGCCGTCAAAGGCCTCCACGTCTACGGCGCCAAGGTTGTGAGAGCAACCAACCTCGCGTGCCTGATAGCTGACAAAGCATAGGCACGGAATCAAACAGGATATACAGGATGAACAGGATGG
>DAIOWA010000225.1:0-5432 GCA_036758705.1 Pyrinomonadaceae bacterium
TGATTAATAAGAGCGACCGGCTATGAGGTTTAGAGTGCGCGGTTTACCGCGTACAGGCTTCGAGGTCGGCGGGTGTACGCGATGAATCACGCACTCTGAACAACGAATCAACAAAGATATGAGCGAACTGAACGTAAATCTGAATGGCAGCCAGCGGGCTATCCCGGCTCCGGCGACGGTGGCGGAAGCGATAAAGGCGTTTGACCGCGATGTGCTGAAGTCTGCCCTGGCGGCGAAGGTCAACGGCGAGGAAGTCGATCTGAATCGTGAGCTTTCGGTGACCGATGAGGTCATTTCCATTGAGCCGATCACGGTTGAAACGCGTGACGGGCTCGAGGTGATCCGCCATTCGACCGCGCATCTGCTTGCGGCGGCTCTGCTTGATCTGTTTCCGGGTACGAAGCTCGGTGTCGGTCCGGCGTTGATGGAAGATCCGCGTTACGGGTTCTTTTACGATTTCATCGCTCCGCGAAATTTGACGGAAGAAGATCTGCCGGCCATCGAGAAACGGATGAAGTCGATGGCGAAACAGAATCTGCCCTATCGCCGTGAGATCATCGAGAAAGCCAGGATCATCGACATCTTCAAGGAACGCGAAGAGCCGCTTAAGTGTGAGCTGATCGACGAGAAGGTGTCGGATACGGCGAGCGTCTATTACATCGATAATTCGCCGTTCATCGATTTTTGTCTCGGACCGCACGTCCCGCATACGGGAAAGCTGAAGGCGTTCAAACTGTTGGCGTTGTCGGGTGCGTACTGGAAAGGCGATGCCGACAACCAGCAGATGCAGCGCATCTACGGGACGGCGTTCGCTTCGCAGGAAGAACTCGACGCGTGGGTTAAGCAGCGTGAGGAAGCCGAGAAACGCGATCATCGAAAGCTTGGCAAACAGCTCGACCTGTTCTCGATCGACGAGGAATATGGTGCGGGATTGATCCTCTGGCATCCGAAAGGCGGCATAATCCGAAACGAGATGGAGCGGCTGCTTCGCGAAGAGCTTGAGAAACGCGGATACAGTTTTGTTTACACGCCTCACATCGCGAAACGCGAACTGTGGGTGACAAGCGGGCACGAAGGCAATTATTCGGATTCGATGTACGCTCCAACTAGCATCGAGGACGAGGAATATCGGCTGAAGCCGATGAACTGCCCGTTCCATATCGGAATCTACAAGGCGTCGCCGAAATCCTATCGCGATCTGCCACAGCGATACTCGGAGATGGGCACGGTGTATCGTGCCGAACTG
Source organism: Pyrinomonadaceae bacterium (assembly GCA_036758705.1). Taxonomy (GTDB): domain Bacteria; phylum Acidobacteriota; class Blastocatellia; order Pyrinomonadales; family Pyrinomonadaceae; genus OLB17. Next base: position 1,247 of record DAIOWA010000225.1, read on the forward strand.
AGCGGGACGCTTCACGGATTGATGCGTGTGCGCGGATTTTCGGTTGATGACGCTCATCTTTTTGTCCGACCCGATCAGGTCCACGCCGAGGTTGCAGACTGTTTGGACTTCGCCATCAAGGTTTTTGAGACGTACGGATTCGACAAGGTGAAGTTTGAGCTTTCGGTCCGTGGCGATGCTGAGAATAAGGGTTATCTCGGTTCGAGCGAACAGTGGGAGTATGCGGAAGAGCAACTCGCGAACGCGTTAAAGGAGCGTAATATCTCGTTCGAACGCATCGAAGGTGAGGCTGCGTTTTACGGACCGAAGATCGATATTAAGATCGAAGACGCGATCGGCCGCATTTGGCAGCTTGGAACGATCCAGCTTGATTGGAATCTGCCGGAACGATTTGAACTTGAATACACGGGCGACGACGGTGCTAAGCATCGGCCGCTGATGGTCCACCGTGCGCTGTTCGGTTCGATCGAGAGATTCTTTGGCGTGCTGATCGAACACTATGCGGGTGCATTTCCGTTGTGGTTGGCGCCGGTACAAGTCGCGGTGCTGCCGATCACGGATCGCATCAATGATTACGCGTCGGAAGTTGCGGCTGAGTTAAGATCGGCTGGATTCCGCGTTGAAACTAATTTGAAATCTGACAAGATCGGTGCGAAGATACGCGACGCGCAGATCAACAAGGTTCCGTATATGCTCGTGCTGGGCGATAAGGAACTTGAAGACAAAACGCTCGCCGTGCGCGAGCGTAAGCAGGGTGACATCGGTGTGATGTCGCTGGATGAGTTCAAGGAGATGATCACGCGGCAGAAGGTGTCGCGGTCGCTTTGAACGGCAGAAACACGACCGTTAGGGAGTGTGCGGGGCGGGCGCCCGAAAGGCACGCTCGTTAACACTCGCGTTTCTGCCCGGCAAGAGGCAAATAACTTAGGAGGTTAATATCGCTAGAAGATTTGGAGGCCGTTGGAAGCCGCGCATTCGCGAGCCGCTTCATCGCACAAACGAAAGAATTCGTGTCCCGTCGGTACGTGTAGTTACCGAAGATGGTGAGACGCTCGGCGTGATGGATACGCGCGACGCTATCGCCGAGGCACGGAAACGCGGGCTCGATCTTGTCGAGATCGCCCCGAACGCGAAACCGCCGGTGTGTAAGATCATCGATTACGGGAAATTCCTGTACGAGCAGAAAAAGAAAACGCACGAGGCGAAAAAGAAACAGGTCACCGTACAGGTCAAAGAGATCAAATTCCGGCCGGGTACCGACGATCACGATTATAACTACCGTATGGAGCACGCCCGCGAGTGGCTGCTCGACGGTGACAAGGTGAGAGCGGCGATCGCTTTCCGCGGACGCGAAATGACGCACCGCGAGCTTGGTAACGCGATCTTGAAGCGGCTGACGGCGGCTTTGGCGGATATCGCGGATGTCGAAGTTTATCCGAAGATGGAGGGATATCAGATGTTCACCATCTTTATCCCGAAGAAGAGCAAGGCCGATGTGAAAAAGGCCGCGTCTTCGCAGCATACTTCGACCGCCCCGGACGTAGATATTTCAGAGACGCCCGATAAAAAAGAAAAGGGCGAACGGGTCAAGAAGGCTGACGAGAAGACTGCTGACGACGACCTGATGGACGGAATTTTTTAGAAGAGTTTTTAGGAGATAGTTATGCCAAAACTTAAGACACACAAAGGCGCGGCAAAGCGTTTTCGCTCAACGGCGAGCGGCAAATTCAAACGCGGCCATTCACACGCTCGTCACATTCTGACGAAGAAGACGAACAAGCGTAAACGCAATCTGGATATCGATGTATTGGTATCGGAAGGCGATCAGAAACGCGTGGAGAAGATGCTGCCGTACGGCCGGGATTAATCAAGTAAAAAGGCAAAAGTTAAAAGGCAAAATTTCTGCTCATCGCTTTCATTTTTCCTTTTCACTTTTTACTTTTGCCTTTTCACGACTGAAAGGAGTTAAGAAATGCCAAGAGCAAAACGTGGTAATAAGCGCACTGAGAAGCGCAGGAAAATATTGGACCTTGCCAAGGGTTACCGAGGCACTAAATCAAAGCTGTACCGTTCGGCGAAGGAGTCGGTCGAACGCGGACTGAACTTCGCGTACACCGGCCGCAAGCTGAAGAAACGCGATTTCCGTAAACTCTGGATCGTCCGCATCAACGCGGCCTGCCGTCTGAACGACATCAAGTATTCCCAGTTCGTTCACGGCCTGAACCTTGCGGGGATCGAGCTAGACCGTAAGTCGCTCGCCGACATCGCGGTCAAACAGCCCGAGACGTTCGCAACCATCGCCGGCCAGGCTAAGGACGCACTCAGCAAGCAGCAGACCGCGGCTGCATAGACTGTGCTAGAATAGGGCTTGGAGTCCTATGATAACAATCACATTTCCAGACCGTGAAACGGAGAAGCGTGCCATAGGATTTCTATTGGGACGCTTTTCCGGTCGCATTCTCAAATCGGGGCAACACTTCGTTCCCGAAGCCGCACTGGAAGCATTGGCGGAGCAACAAATTGAGTTCACCGTTTTAGGAAAGACCACGTATGCCCAGCACCTTGCGGCGCTTCGAGATACTGCTCCCGCTTCAGTTTAACGACGGCGGCGACGTTCCCACCGACCTACTAGCTGATGCAGTCCTGGAAATTGTCGACCATTTTGGTGCCGTCAGTTACTACGACAACTTAATCAGAGGGCATTGGAAACACCAAGAGATCATATACCGCGACAATAACTCTAAGATCGTCATCGACGTTGAAGATACCGATGAGAACCGTAAATGGATGCGCGATTACAAGGCTCGGTGGAAAGAGAAGCTTGATCAGCTTGATCTCTGGCTGGTAAGTTACGAGATCGATGTTGAGTAGAATCAGCGAATGTCGGAAACGGCACCCGCTTTTTCTATCCCGAGTTCGGCTTTTGCTTCGGCGAATTTCTCGATCGCAAAATCCAGATCTTCTTTTGAATGAGCCGCAGACACTTGGGTCCGAATGCGGGCCTTGCCTTTCGGAACGACCGGGAATGAGAAGGGGATGACATAGACTCCCTTTTCTAACAGTGCTTCGGCCATCTTCACAGCCGGCTGAGCTTCTCCGAACATTACAGGGACGATCGGGTGCTCGCCGGGGAGAACTTCGAGGCCGACGGCAGCGATCTTTTCGCGGAAGTAGCGGGTGTTGTCCATCAGCTTGTCGCGGAGTTCGGTGGACTGCGTGAGCAGATCGATCGCGGCGATGGAGGCGGCGACGATCGGCGGGGCGACGGAGTTGGAGAAAAGGTACGGACGCGAACGCTGGCGGAGCAATTCGATCATCTCCTTTTTGCCGCTAGTATAACCGCCGCTTGCTCCGCCGAGGGCTTTGCCGAGCGTGCCGGTGATAACGTCGATGCGGTCCATCACGTTGTGATGTTCATGAACACCGCGGCCGGTCTTGCCCATGAACCCGACAGCGTGCGAATCATCAACCATCACGAGCGCGTCGTGCTTTTCGGCGAGGTCGCAGATCTCATCGAGCTTGGCGATGTAGCCATCCATCGAGAACACGCCGTCGGTCGCGATCATCTTGAATCTCGTGGACTTTGCTTCTTCAAGTTTCGCCTCCAGATCCGCCATGTCGCTGTTCTTGTAACGAAACCGCTGAGCCTTGCAGAGCCGGATGCCGTCGATGATGCTGGCGTGGTTGAGCTCGTCGGAGATGATCGCGTCCTCTTCGCCGAGCAGCGTCTCGAACAGCCCGCCGTTTGCGTCAAAACAGCTTGTGTAAAGGATCGTGTCCTCGGTGCCTAGAAACTCGCTGATCTTTCGCTCAAGCTCTTTGTGGATCGCCTGAGTCCCGCAGATAAACCGTACGCTCGACAGCCCATAGCCCCACTCATCCAACGACTTCCTCGCCGCCTCAACTATCGCCGGATGATCGCTCAACCCGAGATAATTGTTCGCGCACATGTTCAGCACTTCCCTGCCGCCAACATCGATCCGCGCGTCCTGCGGGCTATCGATCACGCGCTCGGATTTATATAGCCCGGCTTCACGGATGTCGTTGATGGTTGATTCGAGGTGTTGTTTGAAGTTGGTATACATACTAGCTGCCTAATATTCCAGCTTTTCAGAGTCTTGCCGATTGGAGAAAAAAGACAAGACTTCGATTTCTTTATTGGTCGTATCGATTCTGTAGTACAGGG
>DAIOWA010000226.1:0-5425 GCA_036758705.1 Pyrinomonadaceae bacterium
TCGAAACCAGCAGCTCCTTTAACAAAGCCAAAGGCGACGCAGCAGGCTAAACGAAATGAACCGCTTCCGGCTCTCAATTCGGGTGATGAAGACGAAGATGATTCCCTTCGTCTCGCCGATATTTTCGAAGAGATCGGCACAAGTGAGTCATGATGATGAGAATACTTTCCCCCAGATTATTGTTATTGATCGCGTCCGTAGCGACGTTTGGCGGAGCTTTGAGCGCCCAGGACGGGCCTCCGCCGCCGCAGGATGCCGCGCAGTTCGAGGCTCAGCTTGCCCGCCCGAATCTGCTTGAGAATCTTGGACTGAGGCAGGACCAGATTCGCCGTATCCGAATGATGAATCGCGACAGAAAACCGGCGATGGAAGCGGCGCAACAGCGTCTGCGTGAAGCTAACCGGGCCTTGGATATGTCGATCTATGGCGATTCGCTCGATGAAGATGCCGTTCAGGCAAGGTTGAAGGAGTTTCAACAGGCTCAAGGCGAGGTCGCTCGCATACGCTTTCAAAGCGAATTGGAGCTTCGCAAGATCCTGACGCCAGACCAACTCGCTCGATTTCGTATGTTGCGAGCCAGAGTTGCCGAAGCCAGGCGGGAAGCTCAAGAACGGCGGAAAGGTGAGCCCGGCGAACGTCCGCTTCAAAGGATCCGTCAACTTTCCAACCGACGGCGTGTAAACTAGTTCTTACTACCTTCCTCCGAAGGTTGCGGCCGTCATACTCGTTATGACGGCCGTCTTTTGTTTGGCGTTTGCCCGCCTTTCCTGTAACCTACACAACATCAGAACTTAGCGTCTTTCGATCTTCCCCGCTGCTGATGAATCCACTAACAAGATTCATATTCGAACTGCAAGAGATAAGTGTTCTTATCTGGCGCTCTTTCGCGAGTCTTTTCAGCGCTCCAAGATATGTGAGCGAATGGATCAAGCAGATGGACCTGATCGGTGTCGGATCGCTGCCGATAGTTCTGCTGACGGGCTTCTTCACAGGTGCGGTTCTCGTGCTTCAAACACATCCGATACTTGGTGGATACGGAGTTCAAGCGAGTACGGGACAACTGGTGGCAACCTCGCTCGTTAGAGAATTGGGACCGGTGTTGAGCGCTCTAATGGTTTCCGGGCGAATCGGCTCGGCAATCGCTGCAGAGTTGGGCTCTATGGTGGTTTCGCAGCAGATAGACGCGATGCGTGCGTTTGGCACGAACCCTATTCGCAAGCTTGTAACGCCCCGGCTGATTGCCTTGATCTGCATGCTTCCGCTTTTGACGGTTGCAGCCGATATTTTCGGGCTCATCGGTGGGGCTCTCGTGGCGAGTGGCCTGTTCAATCAGGAAATGTCTGTCTTCGTAAGCTCCGCACGTACTGGTATTCAAGTTGAAGACATCATCGGCGGCGTCGTAAAGCCGATCTTCTTCGGACTTGTTATCGGAAGTGTGTCTTGTCATAAGGGCTTGAGCACGACCGGCGGCACGGTAGGAGTGGGCAAATCAACTACAAACTCAGTTGTCATTGCGTCAATTTGGGTAATTATTCTTGACTTCTTTCTGTCCAAAGCTCTTCAGTATCTTTTGGGGATCGGTCAGACCTAGAACGTATTATGCTCGACGAGGAATCAAACGAACCGATCCTTGCTGACGGAACGGAAGTCATCACTGATTTCGAAGAAGAGATCAATGATCGTAATCGCGTCGCTCCGGTGATCGAGTTTCGCGATGTTCATCTTGCGTTTGACGATAAGGTTATTCTCGACGGTGTAAGCTTAAGCGTTCGACGGGGCGAGACAAAACTGATCCTCGGCCGCAGCGGCGGCGGCAAATCCACCCTTATCAGGCTTATTCTCGGGTTGCTAAAACCCGATTCGGGCCAGATCCTTATCGACGGCGAGGACATTACAGACTATACCGAAGAAGAGATGATGCGCGTTCGCCAAAAGATCGGGATGGTATTTCAGGAAGGTGCGTTGTTCGATTCGATCTCAGTATATGAGAACGTCGCATATCGTCTGCGCGAACAGAATGTAGACGAAGAAGAGATCGAACACGAAGTCCGAAGAATGCTGCGATTCGTCGATCTCGAGGACGCCATCGACAAGATGCCTGCAGAGCTTTCCGGCGGCATGCGGCGACGAGTCGGAATTGCGCGTGCCTTGGTGGGCGATCCGGAGATCGTTCTTTATGACGAACCAACCGCAGGTCTCGATCCGCCGACTGCACGGACGATCTGCGAACTTGCCATCAAGCTTCGCGACCTTCAGGACGTGTCGTCCATCTTCGTGACGCACGAAATGAACAACGTCGGATACCTCTCTTCCGAATACGCGATCATCAATCATGACGGCGAGATCGTGTTTGAGAAGGAAGGCGAAAGGCTTTGTCTGATAAACACCGAAGTGATAATGTTGCGGGATGGAAAAGTAATGTTTAACGGCACGGATGAACAGCTTCGAAGCAGCCCGGACCCATACATTCACAATTTCGTCTACGGAAAGAACTAGCTAAAAAGCATGGTACAGACCAAACCGAAACTCACGTTCAGCCAGTTACGCGTAGGGATCTTTGTTCTCGCCGGTCTGGCCGTGCTTGCATTCCTTATCCTGAATTCGACCGGCGACTTCAATCCCTTTGAGAAGAAACTCCGATTGAAGGCACGATTTGCGGCGGCTGATGGATTGAAAGAAGGTTCGGAGGTCCAGATCGCGGGCGTTCGGATCGGGAAGGTCGAGAGCGTATCCCTACTTCCGCCGGATTCGCCCGAGGATTCGAAGATCGAGGCCGTGATGGCGGTCAACAGCGAGTTGAACGATAAGCCGATCACAGATCGGATACGTTCGGATTCGACGGCTCAGCTGATTGCGGTTTCAGTACTCGCTAACGACAAGATAATCAACATCACGCCCGGGACTCAGAAAGGTACGCCTGTTCAGGAGGGCCATGTTCTCGAATCGACCGAAGCGATCTCGATCAATCAGCTCACGAAGACCGGTAATGACCTTCTTCAGCAGATCAACAAGATCGCCGTGCCGGCTAACGAGATCTTGAACAAAGCCAACCAGGGCGAAGGTACGCTCGGCTCGCTGGTGAATGACGAGTCGCTGTATCGAAATCTTGACGCGACGGTTGCGGAGACCAAGCTTACTATCACCAAGCTGCAGACAACGCTCGACAAAGTAAACCGCGGTGACGGCACTGCAGGACGCCTACTGAACGACGCGGAACTCTACAACAACCTCAACAAAACTGTTGCTCAGCTTGAAGGAATCTCTAACGATATACGCGCCGGACGTGGTACCGCGGGCAAGTTCGTGACCGACGACGCTCTTTACAACGAAACTCGTGCAGCGATCATAGACCTCAGAACTTCGGCCGCCAAGATCAACTCGATCGCGGACGATTTCAAATTGATCTCCACAGACCTTGCCGCCGGTAAAGGATCAGCCGGAAAGTTCCTCAAGGATGAAAAACTCTACGAGGATGCCAAGGTCACGATCGATCGGATCAACGCATTGCTGGGTGATGCACAAGCCGGCAAGGGCACGATCGGGCGTCTAGTGACAGACGAGACGCTGTATAACAATATCAATCAGACTGCATCGAACGTGAATCAGTTTTCGAGTGAAACGACCAAGCTGATCTACGATTTCCGCCAGAATCCTAAGAAATACCTCCGAATAAAACTTAGTCTCTTCTAATTGACCTTACAACTCGGCCATGTATAATATGCATCTATGCACTATCTATGCATCTTGCATAGATAGTATTGTTTTTGATGGTGAAGGCTGACAGACAAGAAGCGATCCTTAAATTGATCGGTGCAATGCGCATCGAGCGGCAGTCTGAACTCGTCCAGACACTGCGTGATCACGGATTTGAAGTCACTCAGGCCAGCGTCTCCCGCGACTTGGAAGAACTTCGGATCGTCAAGATCAATGGGGCGTATTCGCAGCCAGAAAGGTCGGGGAACGCCTTCGGCATCGGCCTGGTATCAGTCGAAACTGCCGGTGACAACATGATCGTCGCGAAGACCTTTTCTGGGCTTGCCTCGGCTTCGGCGGTTCGCATTGACGCCGCAAAGATCGAAGACATAGTAGGCACGATCGCCGGAGACGACACCATCTTTATTGCGGTTAAGGGGCAAAAAGAACAACGGGCGGTCATCAAGCGGCTGTGGGAATTATTCGAGGAACAATGAGCACGATAATCAACATCGACAAGATAGGCTCGGCGACATCGCCGACGGGGATCAATGGCAAGATCGTTTCGGTCACGTCCGATCGACGTCACGCAAGCGTCGGCGATGTCGTGGCGGTTCGTGCTCTTTCGGAAAGCGTGACCTACGGCAATCTTGAACTTCCCAGCGGACGGCTTGCGAAGATCAATACGGGCGATGTGCTGCTCGGCGTTCTGGGTGAGAGGCGTGCTTTGAAAGGATTTGTCGGCATTGTCCCCGAAACTGTTGCCGCTGGCGACAGGCTCAATTTGCTGAATATGGGCGGCGTGATCGGCGAATGTCAGGGGCATCATTCTTCTCTATCGGATGCGATCGGCGTCGAGGTACTCGGGACTGTTTGCGATGCCGATGGATTTGCGATCAGCATTCAGGACAAGGCACTTGCTCCCTCGGACTCCTTAAGACTTACTGCTCCCCTCGTCGTCGTTGCAGGAACATGTATGAACTCGGGTAAGACCGTTGCGGGAATTGAGATCGTTCGACAGGCAGTCAATTCCGGATATCGAGTCGCGGCCGCAAAATTGACGGGCGTCGCGTGTCTTCGGGATACGCTCAATATGGAAGATCACGGAGCATTCGCGACGACCAGCTTTCTCGATTGCGGGCTTCCGTCGACGGTTAACCGAGATGACCTGACTCCGATGGCGAAAGGGCTGCTCAACCATCTGGATTCAAAGGGTCCGGATCTGATCGTCGTCGAGCTTGGCGACGGGATCGTCGGTGGATACGGCGTCGAGTCGATCCTGCAGGACGCAGAGATCAAGTCTGCTATTTCGTCGTTCGTGTTTTGTGCGTCGGATTATGTCGGAGTGATCGGCGGTGTCGAGGTTCTTCGCGATCTCGGGTTGACCATCGATGTCGTAGCGGGTTCTGTTACCGATTCGGCTATGGGTGAGGAGTTTGTAGCTTCGCGATTCGGCCTTAAGGCAGGCAATGCCCGCCGGGATGGAAAGCGTTTGTTTGAATTGGTCGCGTCGGCATTTAAGACGGAGGCTGCGTTTGCCTAATGAGCGAGAGGACAAAAATTGCAATATTCGGCGGATCCGGTTACGGCGGCAGCGAACTGCTGCGGATTCTGCTGTTTCATCCGAATGCTGAGATAGTTTTAGTCACGGCGAACGAGCACGCCGGCAAACCGGTCGGCGCCGTGCATCGAAATCTCAACGGCTTGACTGATCTGGTGTTCGCGACGGCAA
>DAIOWA010000227.1:0-5407 GCA_036758705.1 Pyrinomonadaceae bacterium
GATAAAGGATAACGAGTATCGCGTTGGATTGACGCCGGCTGGCGTGCAGGCGTTGGAGAATGCGGGGCACGAAGTTTTCGTGCAGAAGACTGCAGGTGAAGGGTCCGGGTTCTCGGACGAGCAGTATGTGAAGGCCGGAGCCGATCTGCTGGACACGGCGGATGAGGTTTGGGCGACGGGCGATATGATCGTCAAGGTCAAGGAGCCGGTCGCACCCGAATACACCCGGATGCGCGAGAACCAGCTTCTCTTCACCTATCTGCACCTCGCTCCTGAATTAGAACTGACCAAGGTGATGATGGAACGCAAGGTCACTGGTGTTGCTTACGAAACGATCACCGATAAATTCGGCCGTCTGCCGTTGTTAACGCCGATGTCGGAAGTTGCGGGACGTATGTCGGTCCAGGTCGCCGCGACCTATCTTGAGAAGATGAACGGCGGAAAGGGGATCCTACTCGGCGGTGTGCCAGGAGTTCCCGCTGCAAATGTTGTGATCATTGGAGGCGGTATCGTCGGAACCGAAGCCGCGAAGATGGCGGTCGGGCTCGGCGCTCGCGTGACGATCATTGACCGGAGCCTTGAACGGCTTCGCCAACTCGATGATATCTTCCTTTCGAAGGTGCAGACGCTCGCTTCGTCGCGTTTCGCAATTGAAGAGGCGATCTCGCACGCCGACGCTGTGATCGGCGCGGTACTTGTTGTCGGTGCCGCGGCTCCGAAACTCGTTACCCGTGAGATGCTCCACCTGATCCCGAACGGATCCGTACTCGTGGACGTTGCGGTCGATCAAGGCGGATGCTTCGAGACGACGCACGCGACGACGCACTCGAATCCGACCTATTACGAGGAAGGCGTTCTTCACTACTGTGTCGCGAATATGCCCGGTGCGGTTCCGCGTACGTCGACCTTCGCACTGACGAATGCGACTTTGCCTTACGCTCTCGACCTTGCTAACAAGGGATTCGAAAAGGCGATCCAGGATGATGCAGGTCTGAGAGAAGGCGTTAACACCTATGCAGGGAAGTTGACGTACGAAGCTGTCGCGGAATCGCAGGGCCTGGAATACACCCCACTCGATTCGCTGCTTGATCTGAAAGCTGCGTCGGCAAGCTAATGCAAAAGCCCGCACGCTAGAAGTGCAGAAGCCCGCACGTTAGTAAGGGCGTAAAGATTGCAGAGGCCCGCACGTTTTAGTAAGGGCGTAACATCCAACTTGACAGTTACGCCTTGCCAACAAAAGGGCTTCGGTTACAGCAGCTTATCGAGTGCCGCGAGCAGTTCGGTCTTGAGATCGGCGTTCTTTGAAATGAAAACGTCGTAGAGTTCCGCAGGGGGCTTATCGTCACTGGCGGTGAGCCCGCTGATAAGTATGCGAGGGATCGCACGCTTTTCCGGATCGGTGTTAAGGATCTTGAACATCTCGGTGCCCTTGAGCCGAGGCATTTCTTCATCCGCTATGATCACGTCCAACTCGTTGTCGAATGCCAGTTTCAAAGCATCTCGACCGTCAAGAGCGATCATTACCTTATAACCTTCGGCTTTCAGAATGGTTTCCAGCAGCTTGCGCATCGACGCGCTGTCATCCGCGATAAGAACAGTCTTCATTTGAGCGAGCGGCCGGACTGCACTTTGGGGCGGTAGAGTGGGAAGTGCTTGCCAACCTTTTAGTGGAAAATCTACACTAAGAAGCTTATCACGATGTACGACAGACTTTCGAGTCTGTCGCGGTGACATGAAGTTTTCTTGCGGTAACCGGAACAGACTAGAAAGTCTATTCTACTTATCACGATGTACGAATTTGCCGTAACACCAGCCATTACACAGCTCCGCCGCCCGGGCGTGACGATCTCCGAGGTGACACCCGACAGCCTCGGCGAAGAGCTGGAGCTGCAGCCTAACGATCGGATCGTGAAGGTGAACGGCAGGAGCGTACGCGATTATCTCGATTTCCGATTCCAGACGGCTGGCGAGACCGAGCTCACATTCAACGTCCGCAAACCGAGCGGTGAAGTTCTCGAGATCGAGTTTGACCGTGAGGAAGGCGAAGATTTCGGGCTGATGTTCGAACAGATCGTACCGCGGCAATGCGCGAACGAATGTCTATTCTGCTTTTGCAAAGGGAATCCGTCCGATGCTCGGCCATCGCTGTTCGTCCGCGATGAGGACATCCGACTCTCATTCCTCTACGGCAACTACACCACGCTGTCGTCGATCACCGATGACGAGATGAACCGCATCATCGAGCAGCGTCTGTCGCCGCAGTATGTTTCGGTCCACGCGACCGATCTCAAAACGCGTGCGTATTTGCTCGGAGTTGAAGAAAGCCGAGCGGATATCTTCGGCAAGTTTCAGCGGCTGCTCGACAACGACATCGAGATCCACGCTCAGGTTGTGTTGTGTCCGGAGATCAACGACGGCAAGCAGCTTGAGAAGACACTGAGAGACCTTGCTTCGCATTATCCGAAAGTTGTCAGTACCGCGGTTGTACCCGTCGCTCTAACTCGATATAACACCGACGAACGTCTGACTCGAGTCACCCCGGAATTCTGCCAACGCACCATCCGCGAGGTTGAGAAGATGCAGAGAGAATTTCGCAAGACATTGGGCACGACCTTCGCGTTCCTCGGCGACGAGATCTATCTAAAAGGCGGAGTCGAGATCCCGTCCCGTCGGCACTACGGAAACTATCCGCAGATCGAAGACGGCGTCGGAATGGTGCGATCGTTCATGAATGCCTTCGATCGACTTCTTCGCAGCATCCAGGCAGAACCGCCTGCGTTAGCAGGTGGCGGAGACGTCAGAACGCATCAACTGGCGATCAAACCAAAGGCTTCTACTACGCAAGTTTTGTCATCCGCACACGCGGGCGGTTCCGCCCTCAATGGCACCATCCTTACAGGCGAAATGTTCGCCCCGATACTTTCCGATATGATCGGGAAATACAACGGTCTATTTGGTACGAACCTAGACGTTCTGGCCGTGCCAAATACCTATTTCGGCGGCGACGTTTCCGTCGCAGGATTGCTGACCGGCAAGGACTTTCTCGCAATCGCCGATCAGGTCAAAGGCGAATTCGCCATCATACCCAAGCACACCATTAAATCCGACGAGCCGATCCTGCTCGACGGAATGATGTTCGACGGACTCAAGTCGAAATTCCCCGTCCCGATCTACGATCTCGATACCAACGGACTGATCGAATTCCTTTCGCGTTAACTGCGGCGAGCCGCTACCCATCGCAAAACTGCTGCGACGAGTAGCGGTCGTGTGGGGAGGACGTCGATCTATCTGACGAAGTTGTACGTAATGATGCCGGTCACCTTTACGGGAACTTGTGAAAGATAGGTCGGATCGAACCTGGCCTTGAACGCCGCGTCCACGGCAGCCTGCCTCAGCATAATATTTCCATTGACCGCTTTTGCCGAAACGACCTTTCCGCTTTCGTCAACCAGGATCTGGATAGTAACCGTGCCCTGAGCGCCAACTGCCTTGGCGGCCGCAGAGTAGACTGGTTTCGGAAGATGCGTTGCCTTGCCGGTCATTACACCGCCTGATATCATTGTCACCTTTTTTTCAATCTTGGGTGCGGCGGGCGGCGGTGTTTTCGCTTCCGGATCGTCGGTTACACTAGATCGGTAGCCGGAACCCTGCCCAGTATCTTGTACCGGTCCGCCTTCAGAACCGGGGTCCGAGTCGGCTCGCCCGATCCTTACGTCCTTATATCTGTCTATCGACGTCGAAGCGTACGGATTCACGGCCGTTGATATCTTTTCCGGAACTTTTGTGTAGTCCTGAGTCGATGCCATCAAGACCTGGCGGACGATCTCGTTATTGGCGGACTGCGGCAAGTTCGATCTCCGCTGTTGCGGCTCCGGTTCGATCTCTCGCGGCGGTTCGGTTTCGACGACGGGCGTGAGCAGTTCAGCGATATCGAAATTGGAAGCGCCGAGGTCGAAGTCGGCGGCATAGATGCCCGCAACGAGGGCGGTGGCGAAAAGTGTGGTGACGAGAACGAGTGTTACGGCGAAGATGCGGCGGCGAGGCCCAAGCTCGGCACCGGTCGAAGTCGATTCGACAAGCTTGTCAAACATATACAGATTCCTCCTGATGTTTTCGGTGCCGCAAGGTTAGACACCGTGCCGGAGAAATTGTTCCCGCCGCTTGCAGGCGGGTATACAATATTTCTATCCAACCAATTGGAGGTGACGATAATGGCTACTGGAACGTCCCCCGAAAACGACTCGGCTCATTTCGATTTTCTAACCTATCCGCTGCATAAGTTAGTAAGCGTTTTCGATTCGGAAGAGAAGATGGAGTCGGCTGTCGACGAGCTCAAGTCAAATGGATTTACTGATGACGTGATCGAAGCGTTCTGCGGAGTCGCAGGCGAGCATCGTATGGATTTTTCCGGAGACGAACACGGTTTCTGGGCAAGTGTCTTGCGAAATGTACAGCACGTCGGCCCGGACCGAATTTATCTAGATCGCTACGAGCGGCATCTGCAAGACGGCCACTGTATGGTAATGGTCAGCGTGACGAATCAGCTCCGCAAAGAACGAGCTGCCCGGATCTTGCACCACCATACGAACGAGCGTGTTACTTATTTCGGGTTGCTCTCGGCGAACGAGGTGAAATAATTACGCAGAGTTCCTAACCGAAATGATCTCCGCCGCGATGCTGACGGCGATCTCCTCGGGAGTGCGGCTATTGATCGGGATGCCTATCGGCGTGTGAATGCGAGCGAGCCATTGCGAATCGATTCCTTCTGCTTTCAGTTCCTTCATCAGTGTCGCCATCTTTGCCTTGCTCCCAAGCACGCCGAAGTATTTGAAGTCACGACCCGCGAGTTGTTTGATAACTACCTTGTCTGACGCGTATCCGAGAGTCATGACGACGACGTAGAGATCGTCCTGATCCGATATGCGGTCATTGACCGTCGTGTAGTCTTCGATGATCGAGATATCGTCCGCGAAATCATTCTTCTCGATCGTATTAAGATCTTGCCGGTCGTCCAAGATGGTGATGTGAAAGTCGAGCTTCGACATCAACTCGCTCAACGCAAGAGCACAATGGCCGCCGCCGATGATGTAAAGCTGATCTGCCGAACCGAGTTTTTCTTGATATACGAAATCCGCCTCGGTTGATCGGGTGAAGGAGCGTCTGGAATTATTCGATGAGTTTCTAAGAATTTGAAATTTGAGATTTGAGATCTCAAATGCTGCGGGCAGTTGCTGTGTAATGCTTTCGACGATTGAACGAACCGCTTGAGCGTCGTTGGCGGTAAGCCGCGTTAGGATCACGGTTTGTCTGCCTGAACAGATCATTCCGGACGCGTGCGGAGAGTTTTTTTGATGGACCTGCTCGCGAAACCCAGTCGCTGTCGCTCCCGGTTCTGACAGGAGTGTCC
>DAIOWA010000228.1:0-5354 GCA_036758705.1 Pyrinomonadaceae bacterium
GTATTCTACCTGGGCTGCTTACCGGCCGACAATGAGATGGTCGTCAATACGATGGAGTCTATCCGAGCCCATTTGAACGTTAATGGTGGCATCGCCCGCTTTCAGCATGACGCCTATATGCGGGTATCGGATAGTGTCATTGGAAATCCCTGGTTCATATGTACGCTTTGGCTTGCTGACTACTACATCGCCCGCGCACGGTCAGAGACTGACCTTAAAGCCGCGATGGAAATAATAGAATGGGTCGTTAACCACGCACTGCCGTCCGGGGTCCTTGCAGAGCAGATCGATCCGATCACCGGAACTCACGTTTCGGTTTCTCCCCTGACGTGGTCGCACTCTACATTTATCGCAACCGCTTGCAAATATCTGACTAAACTCGCCGAAGTTACCGCAAGCTAACTTTGGCTGCCACCTGCGGTCAGATAGAATTAGGTTAAATGAGAAGAGCAAAGATCCTTGCAACCCTCGGCCCGGCCTCCAATACAGAATCAACGATCGAAGCGATGGTGTTAGCCGGTGTCAATGCCGTGCGCATCAATATGTCGCACGGAACTCACGAAACGCACACCGCCGCCGTGAATGCGACCCGAGCGGTGGCGCAGAAACTTGGTGTGCCGATCTCGATTCTGGTCGATCTTTCAGGTCCGAAGATACGTACCAAAACGCTTGAGAACGGAACGCCGGTCGCGCTGGTCGTCGGTGAGAAGTTTACGATCACAACACGTGATATCGTAGGCAACGCCCGCGAAGTCTCGACCAATTTTTCCGAACTTCATACCAGCGTAAAGCCGGATGCGACGATCCTTCTTGATGACGGAGCCCTTGAACTTCGCGTGGAGGAGGTCGTTGGGCAGGACGTTCATACACGAGTCGTTGTCGGTGGAATGCTTAACGAACGAAAGGGCATTAACCTGCCGAATACCGCGCTTCCAATACCATCGATGACCGAGAAGGACCATGCCGATCTTGTTTGGGCGATGGGGCAGAACGTCGATTACATAGCATTGTCCTTCGTTCGGACTGCACAGGATTGCCGCGAGGTGAAAGACGAGATCAAGCGGCTTAACCCGCGAAAGATGGGACGAGCTCTGCTTGTCGCAAAGATCGAGAAGGCCGAGGCGATCGAAAATCTTGACGGCATCGTTGCAGAGACCGACGGTGTGATGGTCGCCCGCGGCGACCTTGGCGTCGAAACGAGCGTCGAACTCGTACCCGTCTATCAGAAGCGGATCATCAGCCGTGCAGTGGCCCACGACAAGTTTGTGATAACCGCGACGCAGATGCTGCAGTCGATGATCGACAGCCCGAATCCGACGCGTGCCGAAGCGTCCGATGTGGCGAATGCGGTGTGGGACGGAACCGATGCCGTGATGCTTTCCGCGGAGACCGCCTCCGGGTCGTATCCGGTTGAAGCAGTTCGTACGATGGCCCGGATCATCGACTCGGCGGAGACGCTCAAGCCAACCGAACTTCGCAAACCCGTTAAATTCGGTCTTGCACCAACCGGCAGAACGAGCCAGGCACTTTGCAAGGCCGCTGCCTATGCCGCTCGCGAAGTGATGACGGAAAAGGTTGCCGTATTTACCGAGTCCGGCCTGATGGGCCGACGCCTGTCGTCGATCCGTTCGGGCCTTCAGACGTTCGCGCTGACGTCGTCGCGTGACGTGTACAACCAGCTTGGGCTGATCTGGGGAGTAAATCCTTTTTATCAAGGTGAGTTTGTTGATTCGCATCCTTATCAACTTGGGGAAGGCACAATGCTCGATCTACTCAATACCGAGGCAGGTACCACGGCAGATCTCCTCAAGGTTGGTGAGGAGACGCTTCTCAAGGCCGGAGTGGTCGCTGAAGGCGAAACGATCATAATGATGGCGGGACGTTTGTCGGGCCACGGCCTATCAAGCTCTGTGATCGTTTGGACGATCGGGGAAGAGCTTCCTCGCAGGTAGATTCCGTATTCGTTGAATTGGGCCAGGACGGTGCCCGGCCCGATCCTTTTCAAAGAACTATCCGATCAAGTCCCAATCCTTAAACTCGAACCTGCCGATCTTTCTCGATGCGACACGTTTCCACGCCCCAGCCTTGTCCTCCATAACTACCCATCCTTTACCTTTCCAATCGAACGCAACCGTGGCATTGCCGATCGTCGCGTTTCCGCCGTCTCTGACTGCAAAATTCAACTTCATTTCGGCCGTCTCCTATGAATGCCTATTCCGTGATGAATGCCTAGAACCCGAGGATCGATCTTGTTGAAAACGACGAGATTCTATGTTCAGTTTGCGGACGCGAAGCCACCCGTTTGGGTAGTAATGTGCGGGCTAGATGGAGTGGTATTTGGATGGGATATTCTCGCGTCCCCAACGGAGGGTTTTACTCATCCAGACGAGTTCGTCGAGAAATCCTTTCACGCGTCTTTCGTAAGCCTGATCAAGCAGGTTGCCCGACTCGTCAAATTTGCTTCTCACCGACGGGAACTGCAGATCGGTGAACGTAACGGCGAGCCCAAGCTCCCGAACAACCGGAAGCAAAGCCTCACAAACGCGCGTTCCGCCCCATGGCCCGGCGGATACGCTGACGAACGCGACGGCTTTGTGGATGTATTCTTTCAGCAGCAGATCTAAGACGCTTTTCAAAACGCCCGGATAGCCGTGGTTATATTCAGGCGTAACGATTACCAAACCATCCGCTTTGATTATTGCGTCTCGCCATTCAGGAAAGTCGTCGCCGATCTCCATACCGTAGTGATCTTGCGGCAGCTTGAAATCACGAACGTCGAAGTAGATCGGTCCGATGTCATCACGCTCCTGCATTTGTGAAAACACCCATTTCGCAGGGTGCTCGCTGGAACGGTCGCGGCGGTTGGTGGCGAGTAAGATCGGTATTGATAGTTTGTTCACGGTCATTATATTCTGCCAAACTCAAAAAACATTCCAGATAGAATGTCTGTGTATTGACGATGTACAGGATCGGCCGTATGATGTACATCATCCATGCAGACAGTATCAAGTAGCAGAAAAAACAAGCACTTCATCCTAAATCAGAAGAAACTGGACAAGGCCAAAAAGATCCTCGGTGCTGCTACCGAGACCGAGACCGTCGAGATCGCCCTTGAGCGCATTATCTCTGAGGCGGAAGCGAATAAGAAGGCACGGGCTGCACACGATAAGTTTGTGAAGGCTATGGTCGAAGGCGGTCATGAGATAATTGATGTCTACGGTAATCTTGATTAGGGAGATCTGATAGATTGCCGGGAGTTCTCCTTGATACCAGCGTCTATGTAAACGCCTTTCGGAGCGGAAATCTCGATGTCTTCTCGGACAGGACGATGCCTGTTAACCAAGACGGTGAGAGGCTTCCGGTTTGGCTGAGTGCTGTCGTCCTTGAAGAACTCCTTGCCGGTGCGAACCTTCCAAAAGTTAGAAAACTGCTGAAAGAACTAGAAAATGATTTTACCGGTGTTAATCGGTTCCTCGTACCGTCGGGGCGCGATTGGGTAAAGACTGGTTCCTTAGTGAACAAGATCGGTCTCAAGTACAGTTTTGAGGATCTGGGAAGATCTCGCCTGACCAATGATGCGCTTATTGCTGCAAGTGCTGCGAGAAACGGACTGACCGTATTGACAGGCAATCCTAAGGACTTCTCCCGCATTGCGGAATTTATGTCATTTTCCTTGAGATTTACGTAATTTTTCACAAGAGATCGCATTACCGCCTAGATTCCTGCGCAAGGCGCCTTTGATTTTCAAAATGGTCCGCAATATCCGCTGCCGCTTTTTTCCCAACATGCGGAGCCAGATCCTCGACGGAGGCCTTTGCGATCCGTTCGATCGAACCGAATTCCTTTAACAGCGTCATCTTACGTTTATCGCCGATGCCGGGGATCTCGGAGAGCTCTGAAGTAAAGTCGCGTTTC
This sequence comes from Pyrinomonadaceae bacterium, assembly GCA_036758705.1. Classification (GTDB taxonomy): domain Bacteria; phylum Acidobacteriota; class Blastocatellia; order Pyrinomonadales; family Pyrinomonadaceae; genus OLB17. Next base: position 3,916 of record DAIOWA010000228.1, read on the forward strand.
TCGCGGCGTTTGCGGTGAAACTCGATCGCGGTTTTGTGAGTCTCCTCGCGGATCTGGAGGATCAGCCGAAACGCGAGTGAGTTGCGGTCGAATGGGATCGGCGTGTCCTCGCGGCCGCGCACGAGCAGGTGCGAGATCTGATTGTGCTGCTTTGGCGGTTTTACAAGTCCGACGAGCATTATCTGTTCGAGATCGAGCATCTTCATTGCAGCGGCGGCGGCTGAGAGTTGTCCCTTGCCTCCGTCGATAAAGATCAGCCGCGGAAGCTGTCCGCCTTCGTCCATCATCCTCTTGTATCGCCTGAATACCGCCTCGTGCATAGAGGCGAAATCGTCCTGTCCCTCGACGCCTTTGATGATGAATCGCCGATACAGATTCCGTGCAGGCTTCCCGTTGTCGAACACGACGATGCCTGCGACATTTTCCGACCCGGAGATGTTGGATATATCGAACGATTCGATCCGGTCAGGGAAATAGGAAAGTTCGAGGATCTCCTGCAGCTCTTCAAGCACCTTCTGCAGATCGGGTTTGAGCACTCGGAATCGCTGCTCGAACGCGATCTTTGCGTTGGTTTCGACGAGGTCGACAAGGTGCCGCTTCTCGCCGATCTTCGGGAGCACTATCCGCACACGGCGCCCGCGACGCTCAGTAAGCAGCTTTTCAAGTATCGGCCGATCCTCAAAGTCGTTCGGTACGTGGATCTCGAGCGGCACGTAATCGGTCGAGTAATACTGGACGAGCACGTCGCCGAGGAATTCACCTGCGTTGAACGAATCGTCTTCGGGCAGGTCTTCCCAAAAGAACTCGCGGCGTCCGACGATTCGGCCTTCGCGCATCGTGAATAGCTGCAAGGCCAGCCTCTGCTCCTCTCGATAGAAACCGAATATATCTACGTCCCGATCGGCCGTGTACGCCATTTTCTGCTGTTCGCCGAGGGCGATGACGGTGTTCTTCAGGTCGCGATACTTGGCCGCGAGTTCGAACTGTCCGTTCTCCGAGAATCGCCACATCCGCTTTTCAAGATCCGAGGCAAGCTCGCGGTTGCGGCCTTCGAGCAGCGTCTTTACGTCGCGGGCGGCTTCCTGATATTCGTCCTGCGTACACAGGCCCTTCACGCACGGGCCGAGGCAACGCTTTAAATGATATTCAAGACACGGCCGGGGAAGGCGACCGTCGATCTCGATATCGCAGGTCCGAAGCTGGAACGCGCGGTTCACAAGATCGAGCGTCTTCCGTGCAAGCGAGGCCGGGAGCATCGGGCCGTAATAGTTGGCTCCATCCCGCATCACTTTTCGGGTTATAACGACCTTTGGAAACGGCTCGTTCGTCATCTTCAGGTGCGGATACTGCTTGTCGTCCTTCAACATTACGTTGAATCGCGGCTTGTGCTTTTTGATCAGGTTCGATTCGAGCACGAGGGCCTCGACCTCGTTGTCGAC
>DAIOWA010000229.1:0-5333 GCA_036758705.1 Pyrinomonadaceae bacterium
CTATGGCGGATACTACGCCATGACGCCGGAGAACTGGCCGCTGATCGGGCCGATCATTAAGGAACGCGTTAAGAGCCAATACATCATTCCCGAAATTGCCAGGATCGAGATCCGCCCTGCCAGCGTTCAGCGGCCAGGCCTATTCGGGGCGATCCCCGTCGCTCTCCAAAACTACTTCTAATTGGTTTGCCCAATTTTCTTGGCGTTATCTATTGACACGTTCGAGTGAATGATGTTACAAATCACTTAATCTTGGCTCAAGAAAAAGTATCTTCTCGATCAAGAGCCCTGAAAACAATAACAATTCAGCAAGGTTCATACGGTTTATCGAATCCGGGGTTTTGTCCGATCCGGATAACCGAAGCGACTTGCACAGTAGCGAATAAAAAGGCCGGAGCCCTATGCAGCTATCCGCGATCGACCAAGTAATCGTCGTCCTGTATCTAGCCACGATCATGGCTATCGGTTTCGCGATGAAGCGAAAAGCCGCGAAGGGAATGTCGTCGTATTTCCTCGGCGGCCGCCAGCTTCCGTGGTGGGCACTCGCAATGTCCGGTTCGTCGAGCTACTTCGACATCACCGGCACGATGTGGATCGTCTCGACGTTCATTGCGCTCGGGCTGAAAGGGATGTGGGTCCACATGCTGTGGGGATTTCCGATCACGGCATTCTATCTCGCCTATATGGGCAAATGGATCCGCCGCTCGGACGCGATGACCGGAGCGGAATGGATGAAGACGCGATTTGGTCCGGGCAAGTCCGGCGACATCGCGAGATTCTCATACACGCTATTCGCGATCCTTACGATCACTGCGTTGCTTGGATACGGAGCGATCGGGATGGGCAAATTTGGTTCGATCTTTTTGCCGTTTTCGCCAACGACGTGTGCGTTTCTGATCCTTGGCATCACCGGAGCCTACGTTGTACTCGGCGGGTTTCATGGGATCGTCCGCGTCGAGATAATCCAGACGATCGTGCTGAGCGTCGGAGCGATCATCTTTTCGGTGCTCGGCTTTATGCATTTTAATGCGGCTGAGTTTGCTTCGAAGATCCCGGCGACTTGGGGCGATATTATGCCGTCGTGGCGGCCTGAAGCCTTTCAAGGTTTGGTCACGGGCGGCACGGATTATTCGCTGTTCGGAGCCCTGGTCGCTGTTTGGGTCGCAAAAGGATTGCTCCTCTGTTTTAGCGGACCCGAACAGCTTTACGATTTCCAACGTTTCCTCGCCGCAAAAGACGAGCGTGACGCGGCGAAACTCGGCGCATTGTGGGGACTCATACACACGGTCCGATGGCCGTTTGCTATGGCGATCGCGGTGATGGCGATCATGGGCATCGGCAACGCGGCCTTGGACCATCAACTCCGATCGGATCCGGAGACGGCACTGCCACTGATCATCGGATCGATGCTGCCGATGGGACTTGTCGGCTTTATGTTGGCGGCGCTGCTTTCGGGATTTCTTGCGACGTTTAGCTCTACGGTAAACGGCGGTGCGGCTTATCTCGTCAAGGACATCTATCAGCGTTACATCAATCCCGAAGCAGACAACAAGACTTTGGTTCGGGTCAGTTATGTATCCTCGGCTTTGCTGATCCTCACCGGCCTGATCATCTCGATCTTCGGCTCATCGATCAACACAGCGTTTCTCTGGATCTTCGGCACGCTCGCGGCCGGAATCTTGCCGCCGAACGTTCTCCGCTGGTACTGGTGGCGGTTGAACGGACAAGGGTATGCGGCGGGTGTTTTCGGCGGAATGGCATTGTCGCTCGGACAGGTGTTTTTCGATCAATTCGTCTTCGACCAGCCGCTGCCGCTCTATATCGGTTTCCCGGTCATCGCGATCGCTTCGACTCTGCTGACGATCGCGGTCTCAATGCTCACGAGCCCGACGGATTCGGCGACGCTCAAGAATTTCTATCGCAAAGTTCAGCCCGCGGGATTCTGGGCTCCTGTGAAACGTGAAGTGCTCGAAGACGACCCGTCATTCAAAAAGCAGCTTCCGTTCTCGGTCGAATTCTTCAACACGATCGTCGCGATGGCCGGGATCACGGCGTTGTACGTTTCGATGCTGTATCTCGTCCTGAACCGGCTTTCGGTCGGGTTCGGATTGCTCGCCGTCACTCTCGTCTCGGTCATTGTCCTTTACTTCACCTGGTATAAAACCTTGCCTCCGGCCTCGGCTCCACCGGCTGATGATGAAGGTGCACAGGAGGCCGCATGAGGTTTGACGGGAAAGTAGTTTTCGTCACGGGCGGTGCTCTCGGGATCGGGCGGGCCGCGTGCGAGATATTTGCCGAGCGAGGTGCGACTGTAGCGATCGTCGATTGGGATGAGGCGGCGGGGAATGAACTCGCGTCGCAGCTCGAGCAAAGCGGATATCCCGCGATATTTCACAAGGTTAACGTCGCAAACTTCGCGGATGTTCAGACGGCGGCAGATGCGACAGCCGCAGCATTCGGCAGGATCGATTCACTTGTTGTGAGCGCCGGTATTCAGCGGTACGGCACGGCGGTTTCGACCGACGAAGCTCAATGGGACGAAGTGATGGGCGTGAACCTGAAAGGCGCGTGGAATGCCGCAAAAGCGTGTATTCCGCACATCCTGAAACAGGGCGGTTCGATCGTGAATGTTTCCAGCGTTCAGGCACTTGCGAGTCAACAGAACGTCCTCGCATACACGGCGAGCAAACATGGGCTGATTGGCCTGACGCGTTCGATGGCGATGGATTTTGCAAAAGACGGCATTCGTGCGAACGCGGTATGCCCGGGAACGGTTGATACGCCGATGCTGAAGTGGGCGGCGTCGCTCGACCCAAACCCGCAATCGGTCTACGACGCATGCAACGCGATGCATCCGCTCGGCCGGATCGCCCAGCCGCGTGAGATCGGCGAGGTCGTAGCGTTTCTCGCTCACGAAAGCTCGTCGTTCGTGACCGGAGCCGTCTGGACCGTCGATGGCGGATTGCTAACGCAGATCGGCGGCGTCCCAAAAACTGAGTAGGAATTTCACCGCGGAGACGCGGAGGCGCAGAGTTTTGGAGAGAGGTTTGTTGAAATACGCATGACGATAAATGCCGACGAGATGAGGAACGGAATGGTTTTCTCCGCGTCTCGGCGTCTCTGCGGTTCAATTGGTTTGAGGTAATTAGAAATGAGTAATGCAGCAGCAGAAGAAGGCCACGCACCGGTGACGCCGTATGATCCGCCGCCCGGATTGGATGCGGCGATCAAAGCGGTGCCGCTTGTGGAGGCGTCGAAGAAACCGGCGAAGGTTGGGTATCTGACCAACTACGCCTTTCACATCTGGTACCAGATCATTATCGAGATAATGCATCGGCGAGGTGCTCAATACGGCATCGAGGTCGAGGTTCTCGACGCAGGATTGTCGGTAGAAAACCAGATCGCACAGGCTCGCGAGATGGTCCAACGTGTCGATGCGATAGTGCTGACGCCGGCAAATACATCAGGCCTCGAAGAAGTATTGGAGATCGCTAAAGGCGCGGGTGTTCCGGTCGTTGTCGAGGCGAATCCGGTCGAAGGTATGGCGACGATGGTCGCGATCTGCGATTACGACGCCGGCTTTGATCTCGGCAAATGGGTTGGCAGCAATGTAAAGAACGCCGACGGCTCACCGCTCCGCATCCTTGATGTCGGCCTACCGTGGCTGCGTCCGTGCCTGCTCCGCAGCGAAGGATTTGTCGAAGGAGTCCGAAGCATTCAGCCGGACGCGATCGTCACCGCTTCCATCAACGGCGAAGCCACTCCCTCGATCGCCGAAAAGATCGCCCACGAAACGCTAGCCGAAAAAGGCGATGTCGATGTCATCTTCGCGATGGACGACGAAACCGCTCAGGGGGCTTACAAAGGCTATCTCGCCGCCGGCTTCGATCCGGATACTGTGAGCGTCGCGGGATTTGGCTTGTCAGGCATGCACGAAAAAGGGTGGCTGATGAGCCGTGAAGCGCTGAAGGTTAGCCAGGGAATGTTTCCCGAGTATGTCGGGCTTCGATGCATGGACGGCATCGTGAAATTGTTCGACGGGCAGCAGGTCGAAGAACGCGATCAAACGCCGACCGTCTCGCTGACGGCGGACAATCTTGAAACCTATTATCCAAAGGTCGACGGCGTCTGGACGCCCGACTTCAATGCAATCGCAGCGATCCCTGTGAAGGGAAACTGCACAAAGGTCTAGGGGAAAACAGTTCGAATTTTTGGAGGATCCAATGAACATTCAAGCAATTAAATCCATAACGCGAGCGGTTTCTCTCCTTGCCGTTGCGTTCATTTTTTCAGCCGCTGTATTCGCGCAGTCGAACACCGGCTCGATCACCGGCGTCGTGACCGACCCGAACGGAGCCGTGGTTCCGGCGGCGACCGTCACCGTCACCAATCAGGGTACGAACGAAAAACGCAATGCTCAAACCGACGGCGAGGGACGCTACATTGTGCCCTCGCTCGCGAACGGGATCTATACCGTCGAAGCAACGGGCTCGGGGTTTTCCGCGACAAGCGTTAGGGACCTTCGCCTTGCAGTCGGCGACCGAGCGCGAGCCGACATCACGCTGTCCGCGAGTGGCGTCCAGGCAGTGGTAGATGTTATCGATCAAACGCGAGTCGAGACGGAAACGGCTACGGTCGGCGACACCATTGACACGCAGCGTATCGCGGAAAACCCGGTCAACGGCCGCGATTTTACCGGTCTGCTTGCAACCATTCCCGGTTCGGTCCAGACGACGAATCAATTTCAGACAAGCATCAACGGCATTGCCTCTACTTTTGGCGGATCAAGCGTCTTGGTTGACGGGATCGACGCGGGGCGTGTGGATCTGAACGGCACCTCGAACGTACTCGGCCGGATCGAATCACGCATTAACCGCGTCAGCATGGACAGCATTCAGGAGATCCAGGTTGTCGAGCACAATTATTCAGCCCAGTATGGGCAGGCGATTGGAGCCGTGATCAACCCGATTACTAAATCCGGTACAAACCAGTTTCGAGGAAGCGTTTTCGATTATTTTCGAAACGAAGGCTTGGACGCGAATGATTTCTTTAATAACCGTTCAGGCTTTTCACGTTCGGAGTTTGCTCTGAACCAGTTCGGCGGGAATTTCAGCGGCCCGATCAAGAAGGACTCCCTCTTTTTCTTCACGAACTACGAAGGCGTTCGCCAGACACGCGGGCAGCTCTTTAGGTCACTGACGCCAACGCAGCAGTTTAGAAATTCTGCCAACCCGGCGATCCTGCCGTTAGTCGCAACTTTGCCCCTTCCGACCGAACCTTTCTTTAGGGACGTTAACGGAGTACCTACACTCGATCCGTGGGCCGGGATATTC
>DAIOWA010000230.1:0-5329 GCA_036758705.1 Pyrinomonadaceae bacterium
TTCGGTGATGGTCATTCCCGGAAACTCATGTATTTCTTCAAGTTCGGTAGTCAGCTTGCTCAGCATAAATGGCTGAATGACCGCGATTATCATTTTCATCTATTTTATTCTCCGTTTGGCTCGATCAGTTTCAACTCTTTGTTAGTTCCGTTTTCGCCAAGCCTATTCATTTTCCTTTTCGAACCATCCGTAAAGCGTTGGAAGGATGAGTAGTGTCAACAGCGTAGAGGTGATCAAGCCTCCAATCACGACCGTAGCAAGTGGGCGCTGCACCTCAGCACCGGCAGATGTAGCGATCGCCATCGGGATGAACCCGAGACTTGCGACGAGTGCTGTCATCAACACCGGACGGAGGCGTGTTTCGGCTCCTTCCTTTACCGCCTCGGCCAAACTGCGGCCCTCCTGCCGTAGCTGATTAATGAAGCTGACCATCACAACGCCGTTAAGTACCGCGACACCAAAGAGGGCGATAAACCCGACGCCCGCGGAGATCGAAAAAGGCATCCCCCTCACGGCGAGCGCGAAGATCCCGCCAACGATAGCGAACGGGATCCCCGTGTAGATAAGGGCCGCCTGCTTCACCGAATTGAATGTCGTGTAGAGCAACACAAAGATCAGAAACAAGGCAATTGGTACGACGATCAGTAGCCTCTCGGATGCCCGTTGCAGATTCTCGAATGTACCGCCCCACTTTAGGTAGTATCCCGGCGGGAGTTGAACTTCTTTTTCGATCTTCGCCTGGGCCTCAGTGACGAATGAGCCGATATCGCGCCCACGCACGTTGAGTTCCACGCCGATCCTTCGCCGGGTGTCCTCGCGTGTGATCTGGGCAGCATCCTCGACCAGTTTTATCTCCGCGACCTGAGATAACGGAACACGGGCCCCGGTCGGGGCAGTCAAGAGTAGATTCTTTATTGAATCGATATCACGTCCCGACTCCTCATTGAGGCGCACCACAAGATTGAACCGCTGCTCGCCTTGATAAACTTGCCCGGCAGGCTTACCGGCGACGACCGATTCGACCAGGTCGTTCACGTCCTCGACATTCAGACCGTAACGGGCGATAGCTCCCCTGTCCGGCTTTATCTGTAGCTGCGGGAGGCCGGAAGTGGCTTCAGCTTTGACGTCCTCCGCACCCTGCACCGATTGAACCGAGCGAACGATCTCATCGGCTTTTTCCTTCAAGACTCCGAGGTCGTCGCCGTAAAGTTTGATAGCGACGTCCGACCGAACGCCGGAAATCAGCTCGGCCACGCGCAGTTCGATCGGCTGTGAGAAGCTGACGATGGCACTAGGGACGCGCATCTCCAGTGCTTCCGACATTTTCTCAACGAGTACCGTCTTGTCTTTTGTGGTTGTCCATTCGTCGTGAGGTTTAAGAGCAACGTATAGGTCCGAAAAGTCCACGCTCATCGGATCGGTGGCAACTTCGGCTCGCCCCGTCTTCGAGATCACGGTCTTGACCTCAGGGAACTCCATCAAAACCTTTTCCACCTCGGTTGTGTTGCGTACTGATTCTTCCAGTGAGATGCTCGGGAGCCGCTGGATCTGCAGTGCAAGATCGCCTTCATCCAATCGCGGAATAAACTCCGAGCCGAGATAAGGAAAAACGGCGACGGAGATGAAAACTAAAGCGACAGCAATCGCCAGTGCCTGAGCGCGGAAGGTCCTAACAAACTCGAACGAGGGCGTGTAAATCCTTTTCGCCCAGCGGATCAGAAAGCTTTCCTTCTCCGAAACTTTGCCGCTCAAGACCAGCGTCATCATCGCGGGTACATACGTAAGCGATAGAAGCAGCGACCCGATCAACGCAAACACAACTGTAAGAGCCATCGGCACGAACATCTTCCCTTCGATCCCTCTCAGACTCAGGATCGGCAGGTACACTATCGCGATGATGGCCACCGCAAACACCACAGGCCGGGCAACCTCAAGGCAAGATTCCAAAATGGTACGTTCCGCGATCTCGCGGTGGCCCGTCAGGTCCGCTTCGTGCTGGGCCTCCGCACGCCGTCGAATCGTGTTCTCGACCATCACGACGGCTCCGTCAACGATCAACCCAAAGTCGAGGGCGCCAAGGCTCATCAGGTTCCCGGACACGTTGAAGATGCGCATCAGGATCGCTGCGAACAGCATCGAAAGCGGAATAATTGTGGCGACAAGAAGGGCCCCACGCCAGTTGCCCAGAAGCACCATCAGCACCACAATGACGAGGATCGCCCCCTCCACAAGGTTTGTCTCGACGGTGGCGATCGCGCGATCGATGAGTTCGGTCCGGTCATAATACGGGACCAATTCGACGCCGGCTGGTAATGATTTCTTAACCGTCTCCACTCGCTCTTTGACCGCGTTCACGACCGTGCGGGAGTTCTCTCCTTTGAGCATCAACACGATCCCGGCAACGATCTCGCCTTTCCCTTCCGAGGTCACAGCCCCTTGCCGCACGGTCGCCCCCTCAACGATCTCCCCAACGTCCCGCACATAAACTGGAACTCCCTCCGCCCCGGTTTTGACAACAATACTGCCTATGTCCTCCGGATTTTCGACGAGGCCGATCCCGCGCAACAGATACTGTTCTGCACCCTTCTGAATGTAGGCCCCGCCGACGTTTGCGTTATTGCTTCCAACCGCTTCGTAAATGTCCCGCAGAGTTAGTCCGAAGGATTGCAGTTTCGCCGGGTCGAGCCGCACCTGATACTGCTTTTCGTAGCCTCCGAAGCTGTTGATCTCAGTCGCCCCCGGAACACCCAACAATTGACGGCGGACATTCCAGTCCTGTATCGTCCTAAGAGCCTTTGCGTCGTAGTCGCCCCCCGGAGCCGCACGCAGTTCGTACTGGTATATCTCCCCGAGCCCGGTGGAGATCGGCCCCATCTCGGGCGACCCGATGCTTTCGGGTATTTGCTCGCGTGCCTGGGCCAGCCGTTCAAGAACCAGTTGACGCGCGAAATACGTATCGACCGAATCGTCGAACACGATCGTTACCGCCGAAAGTCCGAATTTCGAAACCGAGCGGATCTCCTCTACGTCCGGGAGCCCGGACATAGCCGTTTCGACCGGGAACGTGACCTGCCTCTCGATCTCTAGCGGAGCGAGGGAGGGGGCCGCGGTCAGTACCTGCACCTGGACGTTAGTAACGTCGGGGACCGCATCGATGGGTAAATTTATCAAACTGTAGGCTCCGGCGGCCGACATGATCCCGACGAGCAGTAAAACGATCAGTCTGTTCTCGACAGAGAATCTTATAAGAGCGTTTATCATAAAACCTTGATGTAGCTTATGTTCCAAACGGGAGTAATCTCCCGGAACTGTGTTCAGATGAGGGCCGGGAAAGTTAATCCTTTCCCGGATAACGGGCGCGGTCGTTCCGTACGCCGAGGATAGAGTTCTCGCTTAGTGACCGTGCTCTCCCATCTCCCCTTTCTGCATCTGCGTCTTGAGAGTGAAACTCCCGTTCGTTACGACTTTTTCGCCGAGTTTCAACCCGCTCTTGACAGCAGTGTATCCTTCGGTCTCACCACCGATTTCTATCTCGCGGATTTCAAACGCACCCGGCTCGTCGTCTTTGGGCACGAATACGACCGTCTTTTCTCCCTCGCGCTGGATGGCAGACGTGCGAACGACTAGTTCCTCGCCTGTAATAGCGTTCGTGCCGGCGTAGAACCCCACCTCGGTGAACATTCCTGCTCGAAGTTTGCCGTTACTGTTGGGGACCTCGACTCGTACTCTCGCTGTTCGGCTGGTCTCATCCAGCCGCGGATCGATGTAACTGATGCGCCCGTTAATCGTACCGATCGAGGCGGATGAGATCTCCGCCGTTGAACCAATTGAAAGCTTACCCACGTTCGCTTCAGGCACGTTGGCGATAACGTAGACTGTTGAAAGGTTGGAGATCGCGAAAATTGGGATGGACGCCTCGACCCCTGCGCCGGCGTTGAATTTACGCTCAGTGATAACGCCGGACAGTGGAGACCGGACTGCAATCTGCGAGCTTTCCCGCGAATGGTCATCATTCCGCAGACTGGCGTCGCTGACCCCCAAGGCACGAAGTTGATTTTGGGTGTGCTCAAAATCGACCTTTGCAGTTTCCACCGCAGCCCTCGCCTCCTGAATCTCTCTGTTCAGGCCAATATTTGATTGAAAGTCGTAGTCCGCCTTCGCGGTCTTGTAATTCGTTTCGGCAGCAACCTTGTCCTTACCTGCACCCGCCCCGAGTTCGATCAACCGGTTGGTCCTGCGGAGCGTCGCTTCGGCCTCGTCAAGTCGAGCTTTAGCCTGAAGGATCGAGACGCGATTTTCAGCCTGCTGTACCCGTACAAAGTTCTTTTGAGCCAGCGAAAGACGAGTTTTCGCTTCGTTCAACTTCCCATGAAGTTCTGCCAGCTGCGGGCTCGAGATGATCGCAAGGACGTCTCCGACGTTCACGTAATCCCCGACTCCGAAAAAAACTCTTTCGATCCGGCCCCCGACCAACGGCGTCGCCATCTCGGTCTTCTCCGGATTCAACTCGACCGCCCCCGTCACGTATAGTTTCGCGATCGCGGGACGTTGCGTAACCGTTTCAATCTCGATCCCAGCGGCAGCGACCGACTCGGGATCAAGTTTGACTTCCTCGCCCTCTTCGCCTTCCTCATGCCCCTCTTCTTTTTTCTCATCCCCGCCAGTTTCCACTTTGACTGACGTTGCCGAATCTTTCGTCGCGATCCAAGCGAGTCCCACGATCACGATCAATCCGACGATCACAGCGGTCAGTATCCATGCGAACATTTTCTTCGGTCGAGTGACGGGCTGTTCTTCGTCGCTATTTCCGATGACATCATTACCACGGTTGTCCAGATTGTCTTCGAGTCGGTTCAGTTCCGCTTCATCGCGGCTGTGGTGGGCGGTCCCGCCCTTTGCAGTTTCGTCTTTCATTTCGTTCTCGGTATTCATTTTTTCGCTCATGGCTAGTTGCCTCACTGCGGTTCGGGAAGAAGACCCGTCGCCCCTAGGGCGATATTCAGGTCGGACTGCGCTCGGTAACGCTGCGTCAGCGCCTCTGTTAGGTCGCGGGTGGCGTCTAGTAGGCGCCGCTGTTCAGCGATCAAATCCGTGATTTGTATTTGACCCAATTCGTAGATCTTTCGAAAAGTTTCAACATTCTGCGTGGATCGCGGGATCGCCGCATTCTGAAGAGTGGACACCGCTCGGGTCGCCGCTTCAAGCCGCTGATAAGCGGAAAGAATTTCGCCGCGAACTACCCGCTCGGCGAACTCTCGGCGTGCCTGTGCTTGCCTTATACCGATTTCCGCTTCGGCCTTCGCACCTTGATTTTTGTTAAAAAGGGGCA
>DAIOWA010000231.1:0-5282 GCA_036758705.1 Pyrinomonadaceae bacterium
AACGCCATACAACGCGTGAGCTGATCGATTCCCGCTTTTGAAACGCAATAGGCCAATACGCCCGGGAACGCACGAGTTCCCGTGACACTCGAAACATTCACAATATTACCCTTTGTTGCTTCAAGGAACGGCATTACTTTCTTGCATAAGTAAAACACGGCCCGAAGGTTTACATTGAGCATTTTGTCCCAATCATCCAGACTCGTCGTCTCGATCGAACCCGATTGAATGATTCCGGCGCTGTTGACCAAAACGTCTATTTGACCGAAAGCCTGTTCAATTTCGGATACCAATCGGTCAACTTGCGACGTTTCCGTCACATCCGCCAACTTCGGGATAAGTGTCCCTTCAAGATCGTGAACTTCCGCCCTGAGAGCTTCCAATTCCGCTTCATTTCTGCCCACTGCAACAACACTCGCACCGCGTTCGACAAAGGCCTTTGCGGACGCCCTTCCGATACCGCTGCTCGCGCCGGTGATCAAAACTACCTTTCCTTCCATATTCGATGAGGGGTTGAACTCGATAAGCATATCAGGAGTTTCGATCTCGACAAAGAATTCGCTATCGCTAGCGTTAAGGCAGGCCTTTTGACCGCAGGCCATCAGTGTTTACGGTTCCGAGCAAAACTATTTCGTGTAAAACATTGGAAACACACCAGTTAAGGGAAGTCTCGCAAACCTTGCAGGCAGTTTGGGACAGCTTGGGACAGAGTCCGGAGAAGCTAAACTATTGATATAACAAGACTTAGCTATAACGTCCGTGTCCCTGTCCCAGTGTCCCAAACAATTTCACACGCTGCTTTTACGATTTTGGGCGGTTTTTAGTGAATTTGGCTTTCAAAGATCTGCCGGGGTGGGCCGGACGGTAATAGTGCCATAGATGCAACATCGCGTCAACACACGATTTCGTATATTCGTGACTTCAAGATCTAAGATCCATAGCTCTGAAATTGAAAGAGACTGTCCCGCCGGACAGCCTCTTTTAACAGTTACACGGACTTATTTTGGAATTTAGGATTCGCTCGGCTGAGGATTGCCCTTGAAAAGCTGTTCAAAAGCCATTCGCGTTTCTTCGCGTTTTCTCGTTTGCAGGTCGCTGACCCAACCTGTGACATTCGAAACCATCTCGCGAGCAGCCTGACGCTTCGAGCGATTTTCGCTAACGACGGGTTTTACAACCTCTTTCGTTTCGCCTTTCTTGATGACTTTTATCTTCAATTTGTTAGTCATTTACTTTCCCTTCCTTGTTCTGTTTTACCGTGTACTGTTTCGATTCAATTTCGATTTCCTGCCAGTTACTTTGCAACTATCGTGCCGTATGTTAGACGCTCTTACCGAAGTCTTTTGCGGATGCCTTTCCGGCTCTACCGTAGAATTCGCATTTTGCAAAGAAATGAGGACAGATTCGCGATCTGCTAACTTCTAAACGCTTTTGGGGACGATTTTGTTCCCACTGATTTTGAAAGATCGGCTCGATTATTACGGCCTCTGGTTACTAACGCGTTACAAAACCAGAAAAAGTATCATCAGGAACGCAGATTGCCATAAATGCCGCGGTGTCATTTTTCGAAGCATTGATCATCTACCTGTCCGCCGGAGCTCCGTTCGGCGTTTTAGTCTTCTTTTCACAGCGGACATCGACTCGAACTGCGGTCGGGTATTCGATACTCGCAACTGCGGCCTGGCCGATCGTTGCGGCACGACGGTTAGCGCGTTCGCTATCAAGGCGTGAAGACCGGAAACGCACATCAAGCGATGCATCGCCGATCGAAGTCCTTGAGGATTTGGCCCACGAGGTGCCGAGCGAAACTCTGGAGCTATTCGAGATCGCAGGTCATCCGAATCCGTGGCTTGCGACCAATTGCTACTCCCGATCCCGCAAAAAGGTCATCCTGTCTCACATTGACCGCCTTGACGAGACGTCCAATGCTACTTCCAAAGAAGTCCGGATCCCCCACCCACCCGAGTATTCGAGGCCCGCGGCCGCTGCGGTCAGGCCCTAACTTGAATTCGGGAACTACGCCCCGTAACATTTCTCTAACGTTCCTTTAATTAATGTCGATACGTTCTGTTGGAGAACTTCCGTGAAGCATATCGCTCGAAAATCCGTTTTTTCTATAATCGCCATCGCTCTGCTTCTGCTCGCCTCCGTTATCGCAAGCGCTCAGGACGACACGGACTTTCAGGTCTGGAATGAAACGACGCTCGTTTTCCCCGTGGTGAAGGAAAAGGATAAGAACGGCAAGGAATCCGACAAACTCTCTCTTCTGGTTCTCGGCGTTCTTCGACTCGGTCAGAATCGTCTGTTTCCGGTTGATGCCCGCATTGGGACAGGGTTCGACCTTAAACTGAATAAATATTGGTCATTCGCGCCGACTTACGTCTACCGCCGCGGAGAACCGGTCCGCAACGCAAAGGAATTTGAACACAGGCTCCGCTTTGACCTGACAGTCGGAAACAAGTGGAAACATTTTTCGATCAAAGACCGCAGTCGCGTCGAATATCGCATCCGCAACAACCGAGATGACTCGGTTCGTTACCGTAACAAGATCACCTTCGCCTTCCCCGTCCACTACAAAAAGAAAGAGATCTTCTCGCCATTCATCGCCGACGACATCTATTACGACATCACCGCCAAGGAATTCTCGACAAACGACTTCTTCGCAGGCGTATCACGGAAATTGTCAAAGAATATATCAGCCGACGTCTTCTACATTCGCCGCGATTACAAGACCGGAGCGATCCGGCACATCAACGGCCTTGGAAGCACGATCAAGATACGGATCGACTAATCCAATGCTGTAGAATCCTGTTGTGCTCGTGCTGATCCACCTATTCGGACTTCTCCTCCTAGTCGTTCTCGGATTTTACGTATTCGTAGCCGATCCGCGTCGACGAGCGAATCAAACCTTCGCGGCGTTCATCGCCTTTCTCGCTCTCTGGACGACCAAGGACCTTGTCTTCTGGAGTTTCGAACGCAACGACGAATTTGCGGCGTGGTGGGCAGGTTCGAGTTTTATCATCGCCCTCTTGATGCAGGGATCGTTGTCCGTTTTCGCATGGGTATTTCCGGACAACTCCCGAACACCGAGAAGGAAGGCTGCCATTCTGTTCTCACCGAGTATCTTCCTAATCCCAGCCGTCTTTCTCGGACTGCTCTGGACTGATGTCGGCTTTCGAAATGACCAATTCTACATAGAACTGACTGCGGTAGCGTATGCCTTCACAGCCTATATCTATGTACTCTACGGCTACGGTACCTGGGTGCTGTTCAATAAGTATCTCCTTCTTAAAGGAACTCAAAGCGGTCAGCAGATCGCGGCGATTCTCGTAGCGACAGCAGTAACAGCGGTACTCAAGACTATCGCGAATATCGCCCTTCCCTATTTCGGCGTCTATGATCTGCTTCCCTACGGGGCGATCTTCCTGCTGCCCGGCGTGGTGATCTTCGCGTTCGCGATCTCAAACTTCCGGCTCTTCTCACTGCAAACCGCGCTCGACCAATTCCGTCTATTTCCGATCACCTACAAGACCGCCATTAGTATCGCATCGGTAGCGATCGTTAGCTTTATCATCTTTCAGATCCCGATCGTCTGGTGGTCGTTTCACGATGGAATGTCGCTCGAATCTTGGAGGCGTTACCTCGTATTCAGCGTGATCTCGGCGCTCGTGCCCAATCTTCTTCTTCTTCTTTTGGTCGTCCGTTCCATCTCACGCCCGCTTCAGCGGATCACACTTGCAGCGGTTGAGGTAACGAATGGCAGATACGGCACGGAAGTTGATCTTCGCAAGAGCAATGATGAGATCGGACTCCTAGCGGATTCATTCAACGAGATGAGCCGGAAGATGGCCCTCGACATCGAACAACTACAAACTCTGAACGAACAGCTTGCACGCGCGGAGCGGCTTGCGGCAATGGGTACGCTTGCGGCTGGAGTCGCACACGAGGTGAATAATCCGCTCGCGTCGATCTCTTCGCTCGTGCAGATGATGAAGGCGTCTGCGAATGACGACGACCGGCAGAAACTCGATATCATCTCCAGCCAGATCCAGCGGATAACTCGCGTCACAAAAGACCTGACGGATTTTTCCAGGGTTCGACCTGCGGCAAGATCGATGATAGAGATCAATTCCGTCGTCGAGGCGGCCATCAGATTGGCTAGCTTTGACGCCGCGTTCCAGCAGCTTGAACTCAGACGGAACTACGCCGAAAACCTTCCGAACATACTCGCCGACGCAGATCAGCTTCAGCAGGTATTCCTGAACTTGCTGCTCAACGCTCGCGACGCCATGGCCGATGGCGGCACGCTGATCGTGACAACCTCTCGGGATGCAACTGACATCTCGATATCCATCGCCGATTCTGGAACCGGCATCGACGAAACTGTACGCAAGCAGCTCTTCGATCCATTCTTTACGACCAAACCCGCCGGAAAAGGCACTGGTCTCGGCCTCGCCGTCTGCTACGGCATCATCACCACCCACAACGGCCGTATCGACGTAGACTCAAACGGCGATGGCCTCGGCGGCACCCAATTCACCGTTAGTCTGCCCGTATAGTCGCTGGTGTTAACGCGTGGTTGTGAATGCATCTTTGAGTTCTTAGAATTATTAAATGCCTAATTCACAGGGTTTTGCGGCGGGTGATTTTCTTGTGTTTCAGATCGAGAGCGGATTTGGATTGATGCGGGTGTTGTCGATCGACGACGCAGGAGTTGAGACAATTTGGCACATCGCCGTCTATCGCGATCTGTTTCCGGACATCGAATACGCTGAGCTTGCGATCGCATCGCCGGAATCACTCACCGCTGAGATCGAACACATTGCACTTACTGACAGGGCGTTTGAAAGTACTCAGGTTTCACGGCTGGGCAACGCGCCGCTGACAGGCGGCGAGCATTGGACGACCGATAACATCGAGATATCCGATCGATCGATCCGTCTCCTCCTCGGGCTCAGATAAAGGCGATCCATTCAGAACACGCTGGTCGGCAAAAGCGCTGCGCTGCCTTCGTCAGTAAGGCGCTCCGCGCATCTACGGAACTCAAACCGAACCGAAAGCATTTGCGGCGGAAAGACTATGATCTAGATCGAATCAAAACAACTAAAGATCTATCCTTCGGACAGCAGCAAGACGCGATCACGGCGTCGATGAACAGGAGGTTCAACATGGTTCAAGGCTTTAGCAAGTGGAACATCTGGATAGTCACCGAGGAAGAGTGGAAAATGGACGGTTCTTATCAAGACCCTTCGACCATTCCTTTCTTTCAACGCTGGCGAGCA
>DAIOWA010000232.1:0-5280 GCA_036758705.1 Pyrinomonadaceae bacterium
GACCAATTATCAACAGGGTTATATATCGTAGCCGATAAATCGAAAAGCAACAATCGAAAGCCGCTAATCGTGAGTTTAGGGTTTCTGGCGGGCCTCGCGGATGATGCGAAATCCCGTGTAAGTCAACTGCGGCCGGCGTTCGATGATGCGCGGATCGACCGGCATATCGGCACTGCCGCCGACCGCTTTTCCCGCACCCTCGACGACCGCCCATTCCGCGACATTTCCGCCCAGATCGAAGATCGGTTCGTCGCTGCCGACTCCCTTGAACGTCCCGACCGCCTTTAGCAGCGGAGCAACGCCCGGAAGTTCGCGGATCGTTTCAGTCAACTTCGCCGCGTCCTCCGGATTAACGGTGTAACCGGCCCAAAAATCCAGCGTGTTCTCCGGTGAACTGCTGCCACTGTAAAGCCGGCCAACCTCATCATCCGCCGGGAGTCGATAGATCTGTCCGGTTAGTTTGCTCAGCCACGCGGCATAAGCCTTAGCTTTATCGAAACTGATTCCCGCGGCCGGATAATTTTCGGTGCCGGGGTCGAACTTGTAACTCTTATCAAACGCCGCAAACTGCGCCCGCGTGATCTCGAACCGGCCGACCTGCATTCCCTTGTATTCAACGGTTTCAGGAATCAGGGTGTTCCCCGACCTCACGCCGTAATCGATGCCGTCGCGCTTGATGTCCTTCGACTTTAACGCCGCCGCGAGCGGAGAATCAGCCTTAAGAGATTCGTTGACCGGTTTATAGGTTTGGAAAAGATACTTGTCGAACCACGCGAGTTCTTCGTCGATCTTGCGCCGCTGGAACGACAATTTTCGAAAGCTGTGCCCGGTGTCGGGAAACATTACGAACTTCACGTCAGTTTTGCCGGTTTGCTGGAGCGCCCGGTAATGCATCCATCCCTGGCTCGGCGCGACGGTGCGGTCGTCTTCGCCGAAGAATATTATCGTCGGCGTGCGGACCTGATCGAGTTTGTAGAACGGCGACTTCGCGACATAACGCTGAGGATCTTCGAGCGGGGACCTTCCAAAATAGTAGTTGTTGAAGGACGCTCCGAAATACGCATTTGCCCAGTCGCTCGTCCAATCGACGACGCCCGCTCCGGCCCCGGCCGCTTTGTATCGCGTCGTCCGCGTGGTCAACGCGATCGTGAGGAGAGAGCCGTTCGACCATCCGAGCAGCCCGAGTTTTTCGGGATCGACGAGGCCTTTCGCGATCAAACTGTCGACACCCTTCTCAATATCGGGAACCTCGAGATCGTAATATTTGCCGCCGCCGATCGATTCGACCCACTTGAGGCCGTAATTCGAACTGCCGTGATAGTTCGGCGCGAAAACGAACGCTCCGCGCTGTGTGTAGAGGTTGTGCGGGTAGTGATACGTCTCTTTCCACGCGTCGGAATCGACGAGAGTCGGCCCGCCGTGGATCATCACGACCAGCGGATATTTTTTGCCCGGCGTGTAGTCGTGCGGGTAATAAAGAATGCCCTCGACCTCTTCATCCAAGGCTCCTTTCCAGTGGACAAGCTCGGTGCGGGCGATCGGGAGTTCATTGAAGCGCTCGTTAATTTTTGTTACCTGCGTCGGTGACGCGATCCGGTCGCCATCGAGTCGGGAGCGGTACCATTGGGTCGGTTTGCTGGCAGTCGAGTGGTTGTAGAGAAGCGTTGTGCCGTCAGACCCGAGCAGCAATCCGAAGATATTTTCCGCGTGTTCGCCGACCAGAAATCTGCGAACCCATCGGCCATTCTCCAGCGTAAACCGAGCGGGTTTGTTACGCGCGCCGTTTGCCAGCAGGCCGATGAACCCGTCTTTCGTTGTGACGAAACCGCCCGTCAATCCGCGCTCCCAATCGAGATCGATCTTGGTCACGCGGCCCGAGGCGAGATCGAAATAATGCATCTCGATAAGCACGCCCCAGAGGTACGTCGTGTCCTGTTTGAAGCTGTTGGTAAAAAAGAATCCGTCACCCTTCGGAGACCATTTCACATCGCGGAGGTTGAACCGGGATTCGTTCAGGATCTGCGAGCGTGTGCCGTTCGAGAGGTCGTACAAATAGACCTTGGGTTTGTCGCGGTTATCATAGGAATACCGAAGCGACCATTCGTGGATCGTGACCGCCCTCTTCCCATCCGGCGAAAGAGCGAAGTCCGAGATACGATCGGCATTGTCAGTCAGACGTAAGACCTTGCCTGACTTGACGGAGAGTTTGAACAGCCTGACCGGCGGTTCGTGCTGCTCGTCTTCGATCACCTTCGCCTTGTCGTTCTTTAGCGTCGTGCTTTCGTAAAAGGTCGGATCCTCTTTCGCCGAGAACACGATCGTATCGGGATCGACCCAGGCGTAATCGGACACTGATCGCGTCAGCCCGCTGATCCGTCGTGCCTCGCCGCCGAACGGGCTGATCAGCCATAACTGCTCGCCCGCCGCATCCGGTGAGAGATCCGCGCTTTTTCGCGAAGTCGTGAACGCGATCGATTGTCCGTCCGGCGACCACTTCGGCGAATCGGCGCTGCCGTCGCGAGTCAACTGCACTTCCTTGCCGTCGGACAGGCTGGTGAGTACCAGATCGGTGACAAGCTTGTCCTCTTTCCGGTTCGGCGTGGACCTCACCCAAACCACCCACCGGTTGTCCGGCGAGATCTGGAATCCCGACGCCTGCTCCGCCATCACCAGATCGTCCGTCGTCCATCGCGATCTGGCCGAGCTGCCAGCCTGCGCGAATGCGCTGACGGCGGCTGACAAAACAACGCAGCAGATTAGAAAGGCAATAGGTCTGCTCATCTCGATTAATACTCTATATGATTTTCCGCCGATTTCTGGGGAGGCGGAGTGAGAAGCTTACTCGAAAAACTATTCACGTTTTGAGTGATTCATTATGATCGAATATCACCCGGACATGTCAAGCAAGCGAGAAGCAACGACGACGCCACAGGCGGCAGTGTCGGTCCAATGGAACCGGTGAAACAGGAAAGGCACCGTCGAGGTGCCCTGAAAGAGTCGAATAAGTTTGGTGGAGACGAGGGGGATCGAACCCCTGACCTCTGCAATGCCATTGCAGCGCTCTCCCAGCTGAGCTACGTCCCCGATCAGTGAACAGTTAACAGTGGATAGTGAACAGTTCGCGTGACCGAACGGATATTATCCATTTTCAGTTTTGAGTTGTCCAATGAGTTCAGTATTTCCGCTTCTGATAGTCCTTTTCGGTATATTTGCCGTCGCCGTCGAGATCGGCGTGTCCGCCGTCCTGTTTTTGCAAATAGGATATCTCGCTTGCGGGAGCACCGATCAGACGCAAGGCTGTGAGCTGCAGCAGGTTTGCTTCCTGCTCGTCGGCTTTCGAGGCTTTGTATTTTCCGGTCTTGTACTGCCAGAAATGCGCGGCCTCATGAACAAGAACGCTGGCCACCCAGGTGTCGGTCGAATCGAACGTAGCCTTTGCGATGTCGATCGATTTATCCGCGAAATTTGCTCCGCTTGCCCGGGCCGCTCTCACTTTCGTTACATACGAATTGAGGTGGACGGTGCATCCGGGAGCCTTTTTCGTTAGCAGATCAAGACATCGCTGGATCTTTGTAGAAAAGTCGTTTATAGGAATATACGCGGCGTTTCCTTCGATCGTCGGCATGAAGATCCTCCCTTGTACGAATATCTGACGAAAGCCGTGGCAAATTTTTGTCGAAGCTCCGCTATCGCCCCTTAAAAACTGGTTTGCGTTTTTCGAGGAAGGCGGCGACACCTTCGGCTTTGTCTTCGGTTGAGAAGCAGAGGGCGAAAAGGTCGACTTCGCGGCGGAGGCCTTCGTCGAGGTTCGATTTGGATGCGAACTTGACAGCTTCCTTTGTTAGCTGGAGCGCGATCGGGGCTTTTTCGGCGATCTTGGCGGCGATGCGGAGCGTTTCGGCCTCGAGCTGATCGGCGGGGAAGACGTGGTTGAGCAGGCCGAATTTGTGTGCGGTCGGGGCGTCGATCATATCGCCGGTCAGGCACAATTCCATCGCACGGCCTTCGCCGATCAGACGCGCGAGGCGTTGAGTTCCGCCGCCGCCGCAGATGATCCCGAGGTTGATCTCGGGCTGCGAGAATCTTGCCGTCTCGCTGCCGATCCGCATATCGCAGGCGAGCGCGAGTTCGTTTCCGCCGCCGAGGCAGAAGCCGTTGATCATCGCGATGACCGGTTTGGGAAACGTGTCGATGGAATTAAAAAGCGTGCGCTCGTGAAAAGTGTTTCGCTGGCTGACCGGCGTGTGTTCGGCGAACTCGCTGATGTCGGCGCCGGCGATAAATGCTTTCTCGCCTGCTCCCGTGAGTACGACGACGCGAACGGAATCATCCTTGCGGAGTTCGTCGAGCACGGCGACGCCTTCGATGTGTACCTGGGTGTTGAGCGCGTTCAGTTTGTCGGGCCGGTTAATGGTAACGACCGCGACGCTTCCGCGGCGTTCAAGCGTGATGGTTTGATATTCAGACATAGGTGGTTCTTTTCGCGCCTTCTAAACCCATGTTACTGGGTCGCAAGTAAGACACAAATTCCTCATCGTTGTTCTGTTTTCGTGAATTTCGTGCATTTCGTGGAGAACTTCTTTCGATCTATCCACGAAAAACACGAAATGCACGAAATAAGATCTGAAGCGGAACTACTCGTCGTGGCCGTCGTCAACGTTGTCGTCGGCGATCCAGGCGACGAATAGTCGGAGCCAGGCGTCTTTGGGTTCCTGTATAGCGACGCCGACGCGGGTTGTGCCGTAGCTTCCGGCAGACATTCTGACGACCTTCGCCTTCGCTTCAACCGGAACGCCGTCCGGGCGATGCGATCGGATATAGAGTATCTCGCCCTGCTCGATCTTTTGATTGAGTTGGAACAGGGCTCCGAGCGTTGAGATATCGTCGGTTTCAGTAGGTTCACTCCACGCAGAGCCGTCCTCGGTGCGCCCGGATACAACGATCGGCAGGCGCAACGCCATTCGGAGGGCGAAGCGTTTTTCCTCAAACTGAGGCTTCATACTCGTAGGCATTATAGTTCTTGAAAATGGGTGAAACCCGAGCACCCATATACTAGCACGCCGCGCGCGTAGAATTCTAGCTAAAACTTCCGAACAGAATAGTTAAACACTCTGCCGGGATTCAATGTTCGACTGCGCGGCGATGCGAAAGTTATACTATATCAACAGGCGTTATTCAATCGGGATGTTAGTCATTGTTTAACGACAATACGTATGTCAGAAAAGGAAATTCATAAGAAAGTTGTCATCCTCGGCTCCGGCCCGGCGGGATTGACGGCGG
>DAIOWA010000233.1:0-5268 GCA_036758705.1 Pyrinomonadaceae bacterium
AGCCGCTTTGCCGAAGAAAGTGACTTCGCCCGAACCGCCGAAGGCAAAGGTTGACGCGAAGAAGGAAACTCCGCCGTCGAAGAACGACAAGGTCAAGCAGACAGTAATCGATCGGCCACGGATGGTCGCGAAAGAAAAACCGGGAACCGAGGTGAAACGCAAGACTTGAAACTGGAACGCGCGATTCAATATATGGGTGCCGAAACACCCGGAATCGACCCCGCCTTGATGGCTCGCGATGTCGTGTCTTTTGTTATCGACTCGCGTGAAATACAGGCGGGCGATGTCTTTTTTGCTCTTTCGCAGCCCGAATATAAGGACAACGGATTCAACGGTGATTTCGATGACGCTACGAGCTATGTCAGGTCGTCATTCGATAAGGGAGCGATAGCGGCCGTGGTCCGACGTGATCGATTCGAAGAACATCGAGCGGAGTTGGAGCCGTTTGAAGATCGGCTGATCTTCGTTGACGATTCGATCGCCGCACTGCAGAGCCTTGCACACAACGTCTATCTGAATTGGAACCAACCTGTCGTTGCGATCACCGGAAGTGCGGGCAAGACGACCGCGAAAGAACTCACCGCTCACGTCCTCGAAGCAAGCGGACGCAAGGTCCTCAAGAATATCAAGAATTACAACAACGGACTCGGGCATCCGCTGACGGTTCTGAATCTCGCGAAGGATCCGTCTTACGACATCGCCGTTCTCGAGATGGGGATGTCCACGCCGCTGCACGAGATCGCTCGGCTCTGCAAGATCACGCCGCCAGATGTTTCTGTCGTGCTGAACGTGCTGCCGGTTCACGTCGAGCATCTTGGATCGTTCGAGAATGTTGCGGCCGCAAAGGCGGAGATCGTCGAAGGGATGAAAGATGACGGTGTCGCAGTATTGAATGCTGATGATCCTCGCGTCCTCGAAATGGGTGAGCTTGCGAAGGATGACGTCATGACGTATGGGATCGATGCCGATTGGGCGGACGTAACGGCCAAAGACATCAAGCATTCAGGATTCGGATTATCTTCGTTCACATTACACACACGCGAAGGCGACTCCAAGATTTCCTTTCCTCTCAACGGACGTCACAACATTCTGAACGCACTTGCGGCAGCGACCGTTGGACTCTTCTATGGAATGAGCGCTAAGGAAGTTGGTGAATGTCTTCGAACGGTCACACCGCCTCCTCAGCGTGGCGAGGTTATTCACTTCGCTAAAGGCTTTACCGTAATCAACGATTCGTACAATTCGAATCCGGCGGCGCTGCTGTCGATGGTCGATACGCTGGTTGAAGGATCCGAAGGTGCGAAGCGTCGGATCGTTGTTGCGGGTGAAATGCTGGAGCTTGGCGACGATGCCGAGCGGCTTCACGCGGAGACTGGCGCAAAGATCGCGTCGAAGAATGTCGATATGCTGATGGGGGTTCGCGGACTGGGGAAGGCTCTTGTTGATGGTGCCGCGGATGCGGGACTTTCCAATGCAACGTTTGTCGCTGATTCCACTACCGCGGGTGAAATGCTCGCGAACGAGATCCGTGAGGGCGACGTCGTTTTGGTCAAAGGGTCACGCGGTGTGCGGACCGAGAAGGTAATTGAAAAATTGTTGGAGAAGTTTGATGCCGAAAGGTCAGCGGCAGTGCAGCGTTGAAGTTTACGCGCAGCAGACTCGAACATAGACGCAAATGCTCTACTACTTCCTCTACCAACTCATTTTCCGGCAGTACGGGAACACGAGTGACGCCTGGTTTTATAAGGGCCTCAATGTTTTTCAGTACGTCACGTTTCGCACTGCATGGGCGACGATCACTGCTCTGCTGATCACGCTGTTCTTTGGTAACAAGGTGATCAAGAAGCTGGCCGATATGAAATTTGGCCAGGAGATCCGCGAGGAACTTTCGGAGGAGCATCAGGCAAAACGCGGGACACCCACGATGGGCGGCATCCTGATCCTCGGGTCGGTATTTCTTTCAACGCTTTTGTGGGCGAGGCTTGACAGTGTCTTCCTGTGGCTCGCATTAGGAGCGACGACGCTGTTTGGGTTGGTAGGCTTTGCCGATGATTGGATCAAGATCGTTAAGAAACGATCGCTCGGGTTGACCGGGAAACAGAAGCTGGCGGGCCAGTTAATAACGGCGCTTGCGGTTTGGTCGGTCCTGTATTTTTTCACCAACTACTCGTGGAACCTCGCCATACCGTTTCTGAAGGATACGGCGCTCCCAAACGGGATCAGTGTGATCCCGCCGCTGCTCTATCTGTTCTTTATCATTTTCGTTCTGCTCGGTTCGTCGAACGCTGTGAACCTCACCGACGGGATGGACGGCCTTGCGTCAGCGGTTACCTTTATCGCGATGGCGGCATTGACGGCTCTGACGTATGTAGCGAGTGATCGTCGATGGGCAGAATATCTCGACATCACTCATAATCCCGCGTCGGCGGAGCTAACTGTATTTTGCGGGGCGATGGTCGGAGCGAGTTTGGGATTCCTATGGTATAACGCGCCTCCCGCGGAAGTTTTCATGGGTGATGTCGGAAGTCTCGCGATCGGCGGAGCACTTGGAACCGTGGCGATTCTGACGAAGCAGGAATTTCTTCTCCCGTTTATCGGCGGCGTGTTTATTATCGAAGCGATCTCCGTGATGCTGCAGGTTGGCTACTTCAAATTTACAAAGAAGACTGCCGGAGTTGGAAAGCGAATCTTCCTCCAGGCGCCGCTGCATCATCATTTCCAGCTTTCGGGGTGGAAAGAACCGAAGATCGTTTTCCGGTTTGTGATCGTGGCGATATTGTTCGCATTGTTAAGTTTGTCAACGTTGAAATTGAGGTAACTATCCACTATGCACTTGTCACTATCCACTGAAGATCCGTAGTGTTCAACTGGATCATACGAATCTTCAGTGGATAGTGGGTAGTGACAAGTGGATAGTGAAAATGATGATCATTGAGGGTCGCAAAACGCTCGTCTTAGGAGCGGGAAAGTCCGGAATTTCCTCTGCCAGATTCGTGGCCGAGCGCGGGGCGGTGGTCGCTCTGCACGATCGGACGCCGGTTGAGGAATGGTCGGAAGCAGCGAGGTCTTTGAAAGAAAGCCACAAGGTTGGGCTGATCGGCGGGGACATTCCCTCGTGGCTCCTGGATCAGATCGATCTGGTAGTTATCTCGCCCGGCGTTCCTACGAATACCATCCCGGCGAGGTATGTAGACCGCAAAGACGGTGAAGTGATCGGCGAGGTCGAGCTTGCGTATCGATTTATGAAAGGCCGGATAGTTGGCATTACCGGCTCGAATGGAAAGACGACAACGACGACGCTGATAGGCGAGATCTTGAAGAACGCGGGCATCGTGACGCAGGTCGGCGGAAATATCGGGACGCCGCTTCTGGATCTTGCGATGACCTCGACTGACGATACGTGGACGGTCGCCGAGCTTTCGAGTTTTCAGCTTGAGACGATCAAGGATTTTCGTGCGAACGTCGCGATCTGCTTGAATGTTACGCCGAATCATCTCGATCGCTACGAATCGTTTACGGATTACGCCGCCGCGAAACACCGGATCTTTATGAACCAGACGGCGGACGATCTCGCGGTATTGAATGCCGATGATGAGATCACGGCGAGCTGGGAGAAAGGGCTGAAAGCTCACGTTTCGATGTTCAGTATCCGACGTGAACTCGATGAAGGTTTATTTCTTCGGGGACGCGAACTGGTCTCGCGATCGAATGGCAAAGAGAAAGTGCTGACGACGCGTGACGAGATATTTCTTCGCGGACTGCACAATGTCGAGAACGTGCTTGCATCGCTTGCAGCCGGACTTGCGTGCGGTGCGTCGCCGGAGTCGATGCGTGAGACGATAGGGAATTTCAAAGGTGTCGAACATCGGATCGAATTCGTCTCGGAGATCGGCGGCGTGAAGTTCTACAACGATTCGAAGGCGACCTCCGTCGATGCGACGTTGAAAGCGCTCGAAGCTTTGTCCGAAAGTGACGGCAAGGTTGTTTTGATACTCGGCGGACGCGGGAAGAACGCTCCTTATACGCCACTGATCCCGCTGGTCGAGAGGTCGGTCAGAGCGTTGGTGCTGATCGGCGAAGATGCCGACAACATCGAATCGCAGCTTCGCGGCACGTCTGATATCGTTCGGGCCAGCTCGATGGAAGACGCGGTTCGCTCCAGTTTGGAAGCTGCGGAATCAGGTGATGCGGTTTTGCTCGCTCCGGCGTGTGCGAGTTTCGATATGTTCCGAAGTTTTGAGCATCGCGGGGTGGTGTTTAAAGAGGCCGTGAGCAATCTTTCAAGGGAAACGAGTGTGACGTCCGGGGCCTAGAAAGTTCAGATTTATCCTTTCCTGTTCATCTTGTTCCGTGGTTAATGGAGATTGACCACAGAACAAGATGAACAGGACGGAGTGAGAAGGAAGAGTCGAATATTATTTGATCATCGATGGCGACGCATTTGGGGAAACTCAGAACTGATTGGTTCATGTTCGCACTGGCGGCAGGGTTGGCGCTGTTTGGGGCGATGATGGTCTATAGCGCGTCGGCGATGATCGCGGTGCGTGAGTCGGGCGGAGCGTCTCAGTTTACATATTTCTATAAGCAGTTCGGATTTACGCTCGCGGGGCTTGCTGTTATGTTCATCGCGAGCCGCGTTGACTACCGGCGGCTGTCGAATCCGGTTGTCGTTTACACGATATTTGCCGGAACGGTCCTGATGCTCGTCGCGGTGTTCGCGTTTCCGGAGATCAACGGGGCACGGCGTTGGATTCGAATGGGACCGTTCTCGCTCCAACCATCAGAGCTTGCAAAGATCGCGTTACCGATATTTCTCGCGTATTTTCTGGCGCGGAATGAAGACCGCGTCGGCGAGATAAAGTCGACGGTCATACCGTGCGTCGGGGCTTTGGTGCTGCTAGGCGGGATCGTTTTTATTGAACCCGATCTTGGTACTACGATCGTGCTTTGCGCGATCTTTTCGGCGGTCTATTTCGCAGCAGGAGCGAAGCTTCTCCATATCGCATCAGTGGCGGCGGTGATGGTCGTCGGAGCTCTGTTTGCGGTTCTCCTGGCTCCGTGGCGAGTCGAGCGGCTGATGGCGTTTCTCGATCCATTCGCGCATTCGGACGACGCTGGATATCAGGTCGTACAGTCGCTGTACGCGATCGGTTCGGGTGGTGTGTTCGGTGAAGGTTTCGCGAAGGGCCAGCAGAAGCTTTTCTACCTTCCCTATCCGTACTCAGACTTTATTTTTTCGGTGGTTGGCGAGGAGTTGGGATTGATCGG
>DAIOWA010000234.1:0-5245 GCA_036758705.1 Pyrinomonadaceae bacterium
AGTTTCAGTTGATCGGCGGAGGTATCGGGCTCTACGGACTAGAACTCGGAGCCTTGTCCGCCCTCGCGACCGCAAGCAACGCCGAGGTTAAGGCGATCGCCCTCGATTCGATCCCGGCTGACTCTGACGCAGCCTTATCCGCGGCAATCGAAAAGCGATTCCCGTTCGCCAGCAATGTTACGGAGAAACTAGGGCAGATTGGAACCTACGCCTATTACTACGACAGTTGCTACAAACGCGGCAGCGCGTGCGATATGGCGAGGCAGGTGAATAACAAGAATGTTCTCTTGCTCGCGGGCTCGGATGCTCAGACAATGCAGGAATCGACGTCGAAGCTGAGCAAGTGTTTTCCGGCATCGGTTAAGATGGATTCGAAAACCGACCTCAGCCCGTCGGGAATGAACATCCTCAACGCATCGCTCGAAACCAGCGAAGCCTACGATCAGCGGATCATCGATTTCTTCCGCAACTCGTTTGCCCCGCCAACGCAAGTAGCTGTCAACTAATCAAGCTTTATCGGCTTCTTTGAATGGCCATTCTTTTGAGCAACGCCAACAACATCGGCGTTGCTTTCCATTTGGTCGACGGCCTGCTCCAGGATCGCCTTCAGCCGCCTAAGCCGCTCTGATGTAGATGTCATCTCGATGAACTGCGTCTTGACCGCGTTATCAAGATTAAACGCCGCGGCGACGAGAAACGACAACTGCTCCGGATCGGCTCGCGGAACTTCAGGAAACCGCCCGCGATTCCCGCTCAACTTGAACGCCGCCTTCGCAACCCGCTCAAAGATTTCAAAAACCTTATCAGCGATCGGCTCAAGCACATCCTTCGATTCCGGCTCGTCTTCAAAGAACTGAACCTCGGCTGAAAAATAAGGCGTGCCGATCTCGACATAATCCAGCAGACGATAGCGGATCAGCCCGAAAGTCACGATGTTCGAACGCTCGTCCGGCAGCGTCTGGGACTGCCTAACCTCCGCGACACATCCGACAGAACCCGGCTTCGGTTTCTCATCAAACTCCGACTGCGGTTCAAAGAAACTGACACCAAATAGATTTCGCCGCAGCTCAATATCCTTCAGCATCTGCCGGTATCGCGGCTCGAAGATGTGAAGCGGCAGCAGCTCGTACGGCATCAGCACAAGCGGCAGCGGAAAGATCGGCAGATGTTCGAGCCCCGCAATTTTTTCAGATGCTTCTGACATAGATATTTTGCTGAAGCCCTTGCTTACGCTCGGGCTTCCGCACCGACCCTCTGCGAAATGAACTCAGCGATCTTCTCAGGCTCCTCATCGCTCAACGCCAATCGCTTGGCACCGATGACGGCTTCGGATATGCCGGCGACGTCCATTTTGTATCGATTGTCGCGGACGATCAGATCTTCAACGACGCGCCGCTCAAGTTTCTCCCGCGTCGCATCCTCTTCGATATCCGCCGCGACCGCGTAATCGATGGGCACCGAGTTGTTCTTGATGCGGATGTGTATAGCGCCGGTGATCTCCTTAGCCCGCTCTCGGATCTCGCTCATCTCGAGTACAGAATTCGGAAATCCAAGCTGGCCCTTTAGGATGATCTCGATGATCGGTGCGGGCTTGCCTGACTCCGCACGATGGGCCGTATTCGATACCATATCCAAAACCGCCGCAGTCAGATCCTTCGTATCCGCAAACCCATCGACGCTAAACGGGATTCGCTGAAACGACCGATATCGGTAATCCTCGATATGCCGGGCCGATACCGAATTGTCTTCGCCGACATCGACCAAAAACACACCACGCTTCTCGCGAAATTCGGCGATGTTGGTCACCTCGATCGAGCCCGGATTGAACGCCCAATTGTCGATCTCGTAGTGCATATGCGTATGCCCGAGTGCGACGTAATCCGTGACCGATTTCAGCTCCTTCAACGCCGACAGTGACAGCGCGGGGATCGGATGCGTCTGATGGCCTTCGACGTCGGTGTGCAGCATCAGCAGATGAAACGCACCATCACGGCGATTCTCCTTGATCGCTTCGGTTAGCATCGGGATCGCCCAATTAGCCGACGCACCGTACCACGCCGAGCCGAAGATCCGAGCCCGACCGATGTCGATGTAGCCGCCGCGAACGTAGTCTTCGCGGTCGTAGTCCCAGGGTTTGTAGACAAGTTTCCCGCCCTCCGAATGCGGTTCGACAAGATGCAGCAGCCGCCATTTCTCGAGCGATCGAAGCCAACTGAACGGATGGTCCGTCTGCTTCTGATCGTGATTTCCTTCGATCGCGACGACCGGAATTCCCGCATCTTTCAGCAGGCTCAACCCTGCGAAAGCATAGTCCATCGTCTCCGGCGGCACGTTCCGCTTGTGAAAGAAATCCCCACAAATGATCACGAAATCAACGGGACCGCGGACGCCTTCGTCCGCGTCATATCCCAATCCGTATCGCTGCAAGACATCGATCCACGCGTCGAAAAAATCTCTCGGACTTTCGGGGAGGTTGTATCTCGTACATCCAAGGTGAACGTCCGAAATGTGCAGGAAACGCATGGCGCGATTTTATCACACGCCTTGTTGTTAAGATTTTTTCAACGCGGATGGGACGGATCGGGCGGATTCGTCGGATCAGATCTTTCTAAGCCAATTGATCCAAAAAATTCAGATCCGCATTTATCTGCTCCATCCGCCAAATTCGCGTTCAAAAGTGTCGGAATGGAAACCTCTATGCTAAATTACCCCCCATGGAGAACGTAATCCTCGTCACCGGAGCGTCGTCCGGCATCGGCCTCGAAACAGTCAAACTCTTCCAGTCGAAGAATTGGAAGGTCGCGGCGACGATGCGTAGCCCGGAAAAACACGAAGATCTTCAGAAGATAGCAGATGTCGAAACGTTCCGTCTTGATGTAACCGATGTCGAATCGATCAAAGCTGCCATCGCCGGAGCGATCGACAAATTCGGCCGGATCGACGCGGTCGTAAATAACGCAGGTTACGGCCTGCTCGGGCCGTTCGAGGCAGCGTCGGCCGAGCAGATCAAACAGCAGTTCGACACGAATCTCTTCGGACTCTTCAACGTCTGCCGCGAGATAATTCCATACTTTCGCGAGCAGAAACGCGGGACTATCGTGAATGTCGCGTCGCTCGGCGGCCGAGTCGCATTCCCATTCTCGTGCCTTTACAACGCGACGAAGTTTGCCGTCGAGGGATTTTCCGAATCGCTTCAGTATGAGCTGGAACCCTTCAAGATCCGCATAAAACTCATCGAACCCGGCCCGATCAAGACTGACTTCTACAGCCGCTCGCAGGAGATCGCACGCAGAGAACGCCTGACGATCTACGATCATCGCCTCGAACCGTTCCTCGAATTTATGAAAAAGGGCGGGCACGACGCACCCGACGGATCGGCTGTGGCACAGGTCATATACGACGCGGTAACGGACGGCAGCGGCAAACTTCGTTATCCGATCAACACCAAGGGATTACTTACTCTTCGCCGTTGGCTTCCCGCTGGTGTGTATACTGCGATCAGCAAAAAAATATTTCTCAAATGACAGTCTAAGCACCTACGGCATCCGACGCTAAAAATTCACACCGTTCGCATAGCTATTTACTATTGAATCGTGCGAAGATGATATCGGTTCTTCAACTGATCTCTCTTCCTTCAATTGAGTCCCCGCTTTCCCGGTTTTCGGGAATGCGGCTGATCTTTAGTAGTTAGTAATGAAAATTCTTTTGTACAACCCGGATAACGGGGTGACGCGCAACTTTATGCCGCACCTCTGGATGTTCCTTTTACAGTCACTTACGCCAAAGGAGCACGAGGTGATTCTCATCGACGGCAACGCGAAAGCGATGTCGCGTCCGGAGTTGGTCAAATTCTGCAAGGACGAGAATATCGGATTGGTTGGTATCGGTTCGATGACGCGAATGGTAGCGCGCGCCTATCTGGTGGCGGACGCGATTCGCGAAGCGGGCATTCCCGTCGTTATGGGCGGGCCGCACGTTACCGAATGTCCTGATGAAGCCCTGGGCAAAGATGGCGGCCCTCGTCACGCGGATGCCGTCGCTCTCGGTGAGGCCGACGCGACATGGCCGCTGATCGTAGCCGATGCCGCTCGCGGAGACTTGAAGGAGATCTATCAGCCGGAAATGGATACGAAAGGCAACGATGTGAAGCCGAGCCTCCAGCAGTATCCGCACATTCCATGGGAGACGCTCGACCTTGAACAATTTTCACTGGTTCCCAAATTCCTTCAGCCCCTGATGTCCAAAATGGGCGAAGGCTGGGGCAAGTTCTTCGTCGTCCCGATCGAGACCGGCCGCGGCTGTCCGTACGGCTGCGAATTTTGCACCGTCACCGGATTCTTTGGCGACTCGATCCGCTTCCGCACGAATGAAAGCGTTATCGAAGAACTGCTCCGATTGAAGGCGCGTGCAAAGCAGGAAAAAGGACAGATCGCTGTTTTCTTTATCGACGACAACCTTGCGATCAACAAAAAGCGGTTAAAGGGATTGCTCCGCGAAATGATCGCCGCCGGAGCGACGCTGCCGTGGGTCGCGCAGATCTCGGCGAATCTGCTTGCGGACGAAGAGTTGGTCGACCTTATCGCGGACGCCGGCGGAAAGTGGGTCTTCATCGGAATGGAGTCGATCGACCCCGCAAATATGGCGGACGTGAACAAGCAGTTCTCAAAGCCCGCGAATTACAAAGCTGTCCTCGACGGGCTCGCACGCCGCAACATCTACGCGATCACGTCGTTCATTTTCGGTATGGACAACGACACGGTTGGCGTTTCGGACCGCACGGTCGACGAGATCGAATCATGGGCTCCGGGGCTTCCCGTATTCGGCCAACTTACTCCCTTCCCGGCGACGCCGTTGTATGATCGTCTCCAGAAAGCCGGACGCCTTCATCGGCCAAAACATTGGCTCGAGTTCGCCCCGTTCGTCATGGCACACAATCCGCTCAAAATGACGATCGAAGAGGCTAAGGACGAAACCTTCAACGCCTGGTCGCGAAGCTACAGCCCCCAACGAAACTGGGAAGCGAGTCAGGCGATCCGCTCGGCCCCGATCCAGGTCCGCATTGGCCAACTCGTAGCTCGTCTGTTCTTCCGCGGCATCTATTTCCCGCAGATGAACAAGCGAGCATGGCTCAAGCTCTTGTTCGACAACCGCCGCACTATCCTCAGCCTCACCCGCGAAGGCCTATGGACCTGGCGGCAAGCCAGACGGAACAGCCGCCACGAAGCAAAGATGATCGCCCGCCTCG
>DAIOWA010000235.1:0-5244 GCA_036758705.1 Pyrinomonadaceae bacterium
TATTCCTCCGTCTCGGCCTTGATCCCGTTCACTTTAAGGTCGTCAAACGTGACGATCTCGACCTTGCCGCTCTGTGCGGATGTCGTGAACTCGGCAGGCAGTTCAAGCGTGATCCCGCTGAGCGAAACGTCGACTACCTCAGGTTCGCCAACCTGGACGGCAGCATCGGAGTTTTCGGTATGAGCATTGACGGAAACTTTATCTTTATAGACCTTGTAGCCGCGGATCTTATCCGGCAGGGTTTGAGTCAGAGCTGAAAAGGAGAGTAGAAGCAGGACCATAAGAGCGGGGGCAAGCCGCCCTTCCTGACTGACATTTGCTGCGTCGACTGTGTTAGGTTCGCGAGTCAAGTAAAACTATCTTAGTTGGAAGGCGGGCTTACCCCCGCTTCCGTGGAATCTAGGATGCCGTGGACTTGCCGTCAGCTTTTGCTTCTTCATTTCCGGCCTTCTCCAGATCCAGTTTGATCGCGTCAAGAATGCCGTTGATAAATTGGGTTGCTTCGAACGTACTGAACCTACGTGCGATTTCCAGTGCCTCATTAATTACTACGGTCCTGGGAGTGTCTTCGTAGAGAAATTCGTAGACGGCGAGGCGCAGGATGTTCCGGTCGACGATGGCCATCCGCTCGATGCGCCAGTGTTCGGCACGGGAGCGGATGCGGTCATCAACTGTTTCGAGGTTTTTGATAGCACCGCGGACAAGGTTGCTGGCGAATTCGCGGGTGCGTTCGTCGAATGATTGGTCGCCGAGTTCGGCCCAGTAGGCGGTCGTCAAGTTATCCGCCTGCGCCTTATCGACGTCGGCGGCAAATAACATCTGCAGAGCACTCTCACGCGCCTTTCGGCGTGTGCCAGAGGCCTTTTCTTCCTTTTCAAACGACATGCGGAAAAGCTTTGCCCTTACCCTTGTTCTCGGTCGATGCCATCTCGCGATAGAGAGTCGCGACCTCGACCGCCGCCATCGCGGCTTCGTAACCTTTGTTGCCCGCCTTCAAGCCGGAACGGTTGATCGCTTGTTCGACGGTGTCTGTCGTGACCACACCGAACATCACCGGAATGCCGGTCTCGAGCGATACGTTCGAGACGCCCTTGGCGGCCTCGCCGGCGACGTAATCGAAATGCGGAGTCTCACCGCGGATCACCACGCCGATCGCGATGACGGCATCGAACTTACCTGATTCAGCAGCTTTCTGGGCTGCCAGCGGAAGCTCGAATGCTCCGGGGACCATGAAAATTTCTACGTCGCCTTCGGCGGCGCCGGCCGACGCCAGTGCATCGACCGCTCCGTCAACGAGCTTGGATGTCAAAAAATCGTTCCAGCGGCTTGCGACGATCGCGAATCGAAACCCTTCGCCGTTCGTCTTTCCTCTATGAATTACGGGCTGCAAATTATCACCTCGGCCCCGCACAGCAATCGCCGGGGCAAATAAGAGTATATGTAACCCGCTTTCGAAAAGACAAGACCAAAGGAACGATGCATAATGTCGAAGACGATGTCCTCACAGATAATCGAAACCGAAGAGACGCTGATAATCGAAACGCCGGAACGTGTTCCGCTAGCGTTTGCGTTGGCATCAATCGGCAATCGGTTCATTGCCGTCGCGATCGACCACGCGATCCAATATGTATCCATCGCGTTGATAGCACTGCTTTTCCTGTTCGCCGCGGGTTTATTCGGCGACAGCTCGGAAAGCGTCATAGACAGCGTCGGGGTGAATACGCCCAAGTGGATCGTCGCTGTTTTGATCCTCGTCGTCTTCGTGCTTTTTTCGGGATACTTTGCGTTTTTTGAGTGGTGGTGGGACGGCCAGACACCGGGCAAGCGGCTGATGAAACTGCGGGTGATACGCGAAGACGGCCGGCCGATAACGCTGTGGGAGGCTATCGCTCGCAACCTGCTTAGGATATTTGACGCGATCCCGGGATTCGTCATTCCGATATATTCGGTCGGGTTGATCGTCGTCTTCTTGAATAGCCGAGATCAACGGGTCGGTGATATGTTTGCCGGTACCGTCGTGATCCGCGAGCGTACGGACGAGGCTCCGACGTTTGCAGAAACGTTCTCGAACCCGGTGGCTGACGCCGCTTTTCGGCGTGTGCAGCAGCGGACGACATTTGACGCGAATATTTCCTCGATCGATGAGAAAGAGATCGAGGTCATTGAGAGTTTCCTTCGCCGACGGTGGGACCTGACCGAGCGCCAACGGATCTGGATGGCGTGGCGAATCGCACTGCCGATAATGTTCACGCTCAAGCCGCGATACGATTCGGCGACGTTCACTTATGAGGGTTTTCTTGAAGAGCTTCTTCATAAATATCACGCGAAACAGCGGTTTTTGAACTAGGCCTTTTGCCCGTACTTTCTATCACGTGATAGCCTTTAGATTCTCAGTTTCTGCACCGAATATAACGTGACACGCAACGTCCTCATCACCGGAGGAGCCGGATTTATCGGCTCGAATCTGACGGAACATCTTCTTTCCGAAGGCGGCTGGAATGTGTCGATTGTCGATGACCTGAATGATTTTTACTCGCCCGAGACCAAGCGGGCGAACATGGCTGCGATTCGGGAAAAAGGCGAGGTCAACTTTTTTGAGGCCGATATTCGCTGCCCGGAAAGTCTGCAGCCGATCTTTGATGAAAACGAGTTCGACGTGATCGTTCACCTCGCGGCTCGTGCCGGTGTGCGGCCGTCGCTGAAGGAGCCGAGGCTCTACGCCGAAACGAACATAAACGGCACGCTGAATCTGCTCGAACTTGCCCGCGATTACGAGGTAAAGCAGTTCGTATTCGGCTCATCATCCAGCGTTTACGGCGAGAATGAAAAGCTTCCGTTCGCTGAGGACGACCCGATCTTTCACCCGATCTCGCCGTATGCTGCGACCAAAGCGGCGGGCGAACTGATCTGCCATACGTACTCGCACCTGTTCGACATCCGCACCGTTTGCCTTCGGTTCTTCACGGTCTACGGGGCACGCCAGCGGCCGGATCTTGCTATTCATAAGTTCTCGAACCTGATCTGGGAAGGCAAATCGATCACGGTCTTTGGCGACGGTTCGACTCGGCGGGCCTATACGTACATCGACGACATCATTTCCGGCGTCCGAGCGGCGATGGACTACGACGCGTCGATGCACGAGATTTTTAATCTCGGCGAGTCGGAGACTACCGAGCTGTCACGCCTGATCGAATTGCTTGAAGAATCTCTTGGCAAAAAAGCCGTCATCGACAGACAACCCATGCAACCCGGCGACGTACCCATCACCTACGCCGACATCTCCAAAGCCCGCAAACTACTCAACTACAACCCGCAGACCAAGATCGAACAAGGCATTCCGAAGTTCGTTGAATGGTT
This sequence comes from Pyrinomonadaceae bacterium, assembly GCA_036758705.1. Taxonomy (GTDB): domain Bacteria; phylum Acidobacteriota; class Blastocatellia; order Pyrinomonadales; family Pyrinomonadaceae; genus OLB17. The sequence continues at coordinate 3,358 of DAIOWA010000235.1, forward strand.
CAAGTCGAATCAGGAAGAGAATGCGGAAGTCCGCGCGTAGGCAATGGCGTAACGTCCAAGTTGAATGTACCGCCCTTACTGACGTGCGGGCTTCTGCAAGCAATCGCCGACGGACTAACAGCCTGTTGTACACCCCATCTCAAATATCAGACTTGGTTATATGCGAAGTGAGTTGACATGATTTATAAATAGAATTATTCTAATCCGCACTCAGATGGAGAATCCAATAATGAAAGAGATCGAAAGTTTAGGGATCACTAAACAGCGGCAGGCTGTGCTTCGGGTGATCCGGGATTCGGAAGGGCATTTGACGGCGAATGAGGTGTTTGACAGCGCGCGGCAATTGCTGCCGGGAATCTCTTTCGCGACCGTCTACAATTCGCTGCGTTATCTGAAACAGGAAGGGCTGATCGGTGAAGTGCGGTTCGGGACAGACGCGACGCGGTACGACCGGAAGCTCCATCGACACGATCACGCGATCTGCAACGCGTGCGGAAAGCTGATCGATCTCGAATTGCAGATACCGGACGAGATCCTCAAAAAGGGCGAACGCCTTTCAAAATTCAAAGCAGAATCGATCGAAGTCGTACTCCGGGGAAAGTGCCCGGATTGTAAGTGACCTTCAGTGAAGAATTTCTCCAAGAAACACACGAAGGACACGAAACCGAAACCAAGAAGGGGAAAGAAGGCATAGAAATGGAACATACTAACGGAAACGATGGTAACGGAGCGGGTAAGTGTCCGTTTACGAGCGGTGCTCTGAAGTTCACCCATGGGACCTTTCGGGCGAACCGCGATTGGTGGCCGAATCAGCTGAAGCTGGACATTCTGCGACAGCATTCATCGAAGTCCGACCCGATGGGTTCGGGGTTTGAATACGCGGCAGAGTTTGCAAAACTCGATTACGCTGGCCTGAAGAAAGATCTCGAAGCGCTGATGACCGATTCGCAGGATTGGTGGCCGGCGGATTTTGGCCATTACGGAGGTTTGTTCATCCGCCTCGCTTGGCATGCAGCGGGAACGTACCGCATCGGCGACGGACGCGGCGGCGGAGGACGCGGACAGCAGAGGTTCGCTCCACTTAACAGTTGGCCCGATAACGTCAGCCTTGATAAAGGTCGCCGGCTGCTGTGGCCGATCAAACAGAAATACGGGAACAAGATCTCATGGGCGGATCTTTTCATTCTTGTCGGAAACGTCGCTCTTGAGTCGATGGGATTCAAGACGTTCGGATTCGGCGGCGGCCGCGTGGATACGTGGGAGCCGGACCAGGACATCTATTGGGGAGCCGAAGATAAATGGCTCGGCGGCGACATTCGTTATGCGCACGGTTCGCACGGCGTCGAGGTTCCTGCCGGTGAGGGCGTGCTGGTGTCGGATGATACCGGTGAGGTTCCGGAGCACAGCCGCCGGCTCGAAGATCCGCTCGGTGCGGTGCAGATGGGCTTGATATACGTCAACCCGGAAGGGCCGGACGGCAACCCTGATCCGCTGCTCGCCGCGATCGACATTCGCGAGACGTTTGGCCGCATGGCGATGAATGACGAGGAAACGGTTGCTCTGATCGCGGGCGGACACTCGTTCGGCAAGACGCACGGTGCGGCTCCGGCAACGAATGTCGGTGTGGAACCAGAAGGAGCAAGCCTCGCGGCACAAGGCCTTGGCTGGCATAACAAGTTCGGCTCCGGCAAGGGGGAGCACACGATAACAAGCGGACTTGAAGTGACGTGGACCGCGACGCCGACGAAGTGGAGCAACAACTTTTTCGAGAATCTGTTCGGGTATGAATGGGAGCTGACCAAGAGTCCCGCCGGTGCTCAGCAGTGGGTTGCGAAGGATGCGGACGCGATCATTCCCGACGCATTCGACAAGTCCAAACGCTGGCTG
>DAIOWA010000236.1:0-5199 GCA_036758705.1 Pyrinomonadaceae bacterium
ATCTCGCGTCCGTCTGCCCAGGTACCTTCCGCCTTACCCTTACCTTTTCCAAGGCCGGCGCCACGGCAATCGAAGGCGGGCATCAAGCCCTTATGCTTCCAGTCAGCTATTCTGCGTTCTGTGACATCGCGATACCCGAGTTTGTGCAATCTGCTAACCAACGCCTTTTGTGTTAATTCCACTTGTCTTCTCATGATTTATTCTCCCGAAAGGTATTTTCACAACTTATCGCGAGTTTAACATTCGACCTTTTTTGGAAACCTATTTGTGAATGTCAGTTGTAAAACCAATTCGTACGGCTCCAATTTTTTTACTCGAAGTTCGCTTCGAAAAAACCTCTGCGAGACTGAATACGACAAGTGCCGCAGCCCGCACGATTGACCAAAAACATACGCAAGTATACACTTAGTATGTATGGCAAACCAGCAGCTTACTCCGAGGGAGATCGAAGCATTCAAGTTCATACGGAACTCCGTCGTGCACGGTGCGGGATCGCCGTCGATAAGAGACGTTCAAACAGAACTGGAATATAAATCGCCGCGGTCAGCAGCGTTGATAGTCGAGACGCTTATTCGGACCGGATGGATCGAACGGCGAGTTGACGGCGGGTGGCGAATATTGAAAGACCTTGAAGAGGAGCCGAACCACGGCCGCACGGTCGAAGTTCCTTTAGTTGGAACGGCCGCCTGCGGAACACCGTTGTTGGCCGCGGAAAATATCGAAGCCATGATACCGGTCTCCATAAATCTCGCCAGGCCGGGTCACCGCTATTTCTTTCTTCGAGCGAAAGGCGACTCGATGGATCAGGCTGAAATCAACGACGGCGATCTCGTTCTGGTGCGACAGCAGCAAACTGCTGAAAACGGCAATATCGTGGTCGCACTCATCGACGACGAAGCGACCATCAAGGAGTTTAAGCGAACGCCGACGGCCGTGGTGCTAACACCGAGATCGTCCTCAAAGAAACACCTTCCGATCATTCTCACGAATGAATTCCGAGTGCAGGGCGTGGTGGTCACGGCGATATCGGGCTTGGACGATCGTGTTGCGAATTAACCGGTGCGGATAGCCCAAACCAAAAAGTAATTTAGGAGGATTTAAATATGTCGAAGCAAAAAGAGATGGTGATAAACGCACCCGATCGCGGTTTCATATTTTGGCCGGTAGGGTCGGGTGACAGCACGACGATCGTCGTCGATGCAGACACTTTCGTCCAGGTCGATCTTCGTCATTTGGCATGCGTTGACGAGGACGACGACGATCCGAGAATGGCAGTCATCGACAAACTAGAGGAGATCCTTCCAAACGTCGACGGCAGGCCATATCTGTCGGTGTTTGTTTTGACGCATCCGGACGAGGACCATTGCCGCGGATTTTCTGATCTCCTGGATCGCGTCACCATCGGAGAGCTGTGGCACGCCCCGCGAGTTTTTCGGGAGTATCCGAAAGATCTTTGCGACGATGCGAAGGCGTTTCGCCGCGAAGCAAAAAGGCGTGCGGCAAAGATCATCGCGAACGGCGGCACGGCGACCGACGGTGACCGCGTGCGAGTGATTGGCTATGACGATCTGCTGCAAGAGGACGACTATAAGGGATTTCCGGCACACATGTTGAGCATTCCGGGTACGTCCGTGTCCGAACTGAGCGAAATCGATTGCGGCGATCGATTCAAAGCGTTCATCCATGGTCCCTTCAAAGACGATTGCGAAGGTCAGCGCAACGATACAAGCGTTGCGTTGCAGGTCTCGTTGTATGACGGCGATGCCGTCGCAAAGGCTCTGCTCTTTGGCGACCTTTGTTACGCACCGATAAAGCGTATCTTCCACTCAAGTAAATCAGAAGACCTCGAATGGAACATTTTGCTTGCCGCTCATCACTGCTCGAAGTCCGTGATGTACGCCACGGATGTGAATGAAACGGAAGAGTCCCTCAAGCAGGATATCCTCGACGCGATCGAAGCCGCGGCTCTGGCCCCCGGCTATATCGTCGCAAGCTCAGCGCCGGTCCCGGCTACGAATCAGTCCGGCGACAACCCGCCGCATGCTAAGGCTAAGCACCGCTACGAGGAAATCGTTCCGGACAAGTTTCTCTGCACTCAGGAACACCCGAACACCGAGACGCCGGAGCCTATAATTTTTTCGTTAAAAGAAACCGGACTTGAGTATCAGGAGCCCGAGCAGAATCAGGAAGACGAGTCCAAGACACTCGCGGCTGCGGTAAGTGCTGCCCGCGGTACCGGCACGCCTCCGGCCGATCGAGTAGGGTTTGGACGACATGACTGAAGGTCAAGAACTAGCTATCGAGCAGCTGGAAGAGATCGAAACTTCCTCGGATGGTCTGCTCGAGATCGTTGAGGTCATAAGACCACAAGGCGTGGTCGAGAGTCTGCGCGTCGTCATCAGCGTTTTCTGTGGATCCTATGAAAGGGCCGCGAATGGTCTCCCTCTAAAGACGCGTGAACGGCTTACGCTAAGCGTCGCACCTGAATTTCCTTTTGTGGTGCCGGAGGTAAGTACGGAGCACCACCGATTTGCCGGTTTCCCGCACGTCCAGTGGAAAACGAAATTCTGTCTTTACCAATCGCCGGCAACTGAATGGGATTGCAGCGATGGCATGTTTGGGTATATCAAGCGTCTTGATCTGTGGCTACGCAGAGGCGCTCTCGAAGAATGGGAGACCGAGGGTGAGCCATTGCACCCGCCCTTCGCGTTGCCGGGAGTCAACAGAATGATCATCCCGAAGGTGAACACGCCCTCTTTCGCGGACAGCGTTTGGTATGGATATGCACACGTAAAAAACATAACGGGGTCCCGTGTCGATATTCTTGGGTGGTCTCAAGACGCTGGCGAAATACCCGACAAGGTCGGGGTTACGGTGCTGTTATCCGAACCGATGCCGTTTGAGTTCCCTCTTAAGATTTCTGACTTTTTATCCGAACTCATAGCGCGCGGCGTGGATGAGTTTCGCCTGCTTCTCCGTTTGCTCATAGCAGTGTTTTCGAATGATCTGGATGACCCGCTTTATTTTTTTCTCGGAACACCGAACCGCGGTATGAGCGGAGCGGGGGAGCGGCAGCAGCATTTGACGTGCTGGTACATAACTCCGGAGAAGGTCGCAGAACTCGTCACGCAATATCGGGACAAGTACGGTTCTGAAAGACTCGATGAGCTGAGCGACGATGCCGCGGAGTTTATCCGTAGTTGGGCGGCGGAGGCCCCCATACGGTGGTGCACTGTAAGAGAGGATCGACCGGAGATCGTAACGCGCCGTGATCACGACGCCCCGGTTAGTTGGTTCGCTGGAAAGACCGTTTCGCTTTGGGGGTGCGGGGCTTTGGGTGGACACGTCGCTGAGTTTCTGGTTCGAGCAGGTGTTCGAAAGCTCCTGCTTCATGACAGTGGACTGGTCACTCCGGGCATTCTTGTCAGGCAGCCATATGAAGACCTTGATATCGGTCGCGCGAAAGTTGACGCACTGCAGGAGCGTCTCGGGCGAATCCGACCCGGAATTGAACTTGAGACAAGTACGGGAAACATTCTATTTGGTCCCCTCGATACCGATGATTATGCCGGGGATGCCGATCTGGTAATTGATACGACCGCCTCGGAACCAATCCTTTCGAAACTTGAGTTAGTAAGACGCCGATCTCGTCACATTCGGGTCCCGATCATTTCAATGTCGATCGGATCCCGTGCGGACAAGGGATTGGTGACGATTTCAGGTCGGGAGTATTCAGGCGGTTCGGCTGACCTAAGCAGACGAGCGAAACTTGAAGCCTGCGGTCGTGAGGATCTTGTTGGTTATGCGGACGAGTTTTGGCCAGCAATCGATGGTCTGCGGCGGAAAATATTTCAACCTGAGCCCGGTTGCTCAGAAAGCACTTTTGTAGGTTCCGCGGCTGATGTAACCGCACTTGCTGCGATGATGCTCAACCTCGCGTCCCGGGATCTGGCTTCGGCTGAAGGCGAAGCAGGTGCTCATCTGGTTGCACTGCCCCGCGCCGGCAATGCGGAGGAACTCAAGCCCGCACATTTCGAATTGCCGTCGGACCTGACCTATCAGGACCCGCATTCCCAGTACGAGATCAGAGTCGGCACGTCAGCTTGGCGGGAAATTACCGCGTGGATTGAAAGGAGTCGCCGGCGTGTCGGGCCGAAAGCCGAAACTGGCGGACTCCTCTTTGGCGAGCGAGACGATGCCGCCAAGGTCATTTGGGTTACGGAGATCCTTGGGCCACCTCCAGACAGCCAAGCCGCAGCGTCTCATTTCGTTTGTGGTGTTGAAGGCACAAAAGACGCCAACGATGAAAAGACTCGCCGGTCAAGGGGCTCGGTGCAGTACGTCGGGATGTGGCATACACACCCCGGAGGATCGCCGACATTTAGCGGTACGGACCTGAAAGGCATGAACGAGCTGATGGATGATAAGTCGTTATCCTCCCCGAAACCGCTTCTGATGATCGTAGGAACTCCAGAAGCGATGCCAAATGTAGCGACATACGTGTTCAAGCGATCGGATTTTGAACAGATCCGAACGACCGGACGCCAGTCGCGTCAGATTGCCCGCAAGCCGACTCTGATCAGAGAGCCTACAAATCGAATCGGATTGGCTCTGTCGGGTGGCGGCTCGCGAGCAATCGCATTTCATTTGGGCTGCCTTCGAGCGTTGCACGATCGTGGGCTGCTGTCGCAGCTAAAGGTGATCTCGTCGGTCTCGGGCGGCTCGGTCATTTCGGCGATGTATGCCTACTCGGGTGATGACTTTGATAGCTTTGACACGAGAGTTCGTGATCTGCTGAAACGAGGATTGACTCGCAGCATTCTCCGAAGTTTGCTCCTCTCTCCTGTAGCTTTCAAGAGCGCAGGAACTAATCTTATCGCCGGGTCTTCTGCGATTGCTGCGGGTGTGTTGCGCCTAGCGGCGGAAGGATCACAAGTCGTCGGCGTCGATGCAGACACGGTAACCAACATTCAGAGAAAGCTGCACGCTCCGTTGATGCGATGGACGAGCATCACGTCTGCGTTCGAGCAGGCATTAAAGAACCGCCTATTCGGAGAATCCGTGATAACTGACAAGCGACGCGGTGATCTCGATGTTGTTATAAACGCCTGTGAACTTCGGACGGGGTCTGCCTTTCGGTTCGGCAGTCAAAGATCGGGTTGCTGGCGTTATGGCATTCTCGGCGAGAATAACATTCCG
>DAIOWA010000237.1:0-5190 GCA_036758705.1 Pyrinomonadaceae bacterium
GCCCGTCCACTCGCGGATGATGGCGTCCGCGTTCCATTTGCCTGCGAGATCGTCACGACGCGCTGGCCCGCGGCTTTTAGCTCTTCCGCGAGCTTCACTCCCCATTCGTCGTCGATATTGATGACGCTCGATCCCGGCTTTTCACCCAGCCGGCCGTCGAAGAGCTTCTTCTTTGCATCGAAGTAGTTCTCCATCGTGCCGTGATAGTCGAGGTGATCTTGTGTGAGGTTCGTGAAGATCGCGACGCGGAAACGGAGCCAGTCGCAGCGGTGCAGGTCGATCGCCTGCGACGACGCCTCCATTGCTGCGAATCCGCATCCGGCATCGACCGCCTGACGTAAGAAACGGTTCGTGTCCGACGCTTCAGGCGTGGTGCGGATCGCTTCTTCGCTCTTGTCGCCGATACGATATTCGACTGTCGTGAGCATTGCTGGTTTTACGCCTGCTGCTTCTGCGAGTGCGTAACAGAGATAGGTGGTCGTGGTCTTTCCGTTCGTTCCGGTGACGCCGACCAGGTCGAGCTTGTGCGATGGTTCGCCGTTGATGATCGAGGCGGCTTTTGCAAGTGCGATTCGAGCGTCGACGACTTTAAGCCAGGCTCCGTCGAATCCGTCCGGCGCGTCGAATTCAGAAATGATCCCCGCGGCACCCCGTCGCATCACGTCATCGACAAATCGATGCCCGTCGACCGTTGCACCTTTAATCGCGGCGAAAAGAGTTCCTTCGCGAACCTGTCGGGAATCGTGTGTGACGTCGCTCGCGTCGGCGGTTGATGGGCCGGAAAGAGCGGCTGAGAGGGATTTGGAGATTTCTGAAATAATCATTCGAAACGATTCCTGGTTCATCGACGGGCCGAGCGGCGACCTTGGGCACACTCCCTAACGGTCGTGTTTCTGCCTGTGGGCGATTATACGACACGGGTTCATTTTCGCTGAACATCGTTCGCGCGATTTCGTACATCTTTCAGACGGAGGTTTAGTGCGATGAAGTTGATCACGTTTGTGATGGCGGTGCTCGGGCTTATTTTCGGCGTGATGCTGTTTTTCTGGCTGTTTGGGCTGGTGACCTCGCTGCTTTGGTACGGCCTTGTGATCGGCGTTCTAGGGGCGATCGGCTACGGCGGATACAAGCTGTTTAAACGTGCCGAGCAGAAGTACGTCGGCGGCGGATCGGCCGGAAGCCTGCTCGAAGACCGCGATTTCAGCCTTTCGTGGGAAGAATACGATAGGAAATATCTGAATAAGTAGTCAGATAGACTTTTTTTGCGGCGTTCGGTAAATTCGAAGTTCGATTTCAGATTTGAGATTTGAATTCGATTGCCGAGGTGGCGAAATTGGTAGACGCACTAGACTTAGGATCTAGCGTAGAAATACGTGCAGGTTCGATTCCTGTCCTCGGCACCAAGAACAGTGGCCAGTGGTCGGTTATCAGTTGTCAGAAAACTGAATTCCGGCTACTGGCTTTCTAACTGGCCAATGACCACCGGCAACTGACCACCGATTCGACTTTTACCTACCCGTTCGATATTCTTTTCGGAGTAAATGAATAGCGAATTAAAGGAAATTTCACCTACACAGAGGGAGCTTCACATTGAGGTCGATCCGGCCGTTTTGAAGGAAGCATACGGAAAGGTTTCGAAGCGTTACGCCGATCGAGCGAACGTCCCGGGATTTCGGAAAGGCTTTGCACCGCTGGATGTTGTTCGGCTGAGGTTCAAGGAAGAGATCAAGAACGAAGTTCTTCAATTGGTACTTCCTGATCAGCTCTCGGCCGCCATCCAGGAACATCAGCTCCATCCGCTAACCGAGCCGCAGCTCCACGTCGAAGATGTCGAGAACGTCAAGGTCAACGGCAGCGCTCCGATCAAGATTCATGTCCACCTCGAAGTGATGCCGGAGATCCCGATGCCGAAGTATGACGGTATCGAGGTGACGCGTCGCGTCAAGCCGGTCGAGGATGGCGAGATCGAAGATCTGATCGCGAATCGCCTTAGTAAAGAGGCGGCTTTGATCCCGGTCGAAGGCCGTGCGTCGGAGCTTGGCGATACTGTCATTGCTGATCTAGAAGGCGTGTTTGACGACGATCCCGACGGCGAGCCGATCAAGGCTGACGATCTCGAGGTCGTACTTGGCGACGAGGTGATCGAGAAAGCGTTCACCGAGAATCTGGTTGGCGTCAAAGAGGACGACAACAAAGAGTTTACGGTCGCGTACCCGGAAGATTTCTCGGCGACGGCGCTTGCAGGGAAGACGATCCACTATAAGGCGAAGGTCAAGTCGGTTGGGAAATCCGAAGTACCAGAATTGAACGACGAATGGGCGAAGAGTCTTGACGAAGGCTACGAGTCGCTTGCGGACCTTCGCACGAAACTGCGGGCGGATCTGGAGACGTACGCGAACTCGGATGCGGACGCTCGGTTGCGTAACAACGCGATCGCGAAATTGATCGAGGAGAATACGTTCGAGGTACCCAACGCTCTCATCGAAAATCAGGCGAGAAATCTTCTGAACAATTTCGCACGCGATCTGCAGCAGCGGGGTGTTGACCTTAACAAGGTCGAAAAGAATTTCGTCGAGATGGCATATCACCAGATGCAGACGCAGGCCGAGCGTGACGTTCGCGGTGCAATGCTTCTCGACAAGATCGCCGAGGCGGAGAAGGTTGCGGTTTCGCAGGAAGAGATCGATGAAGAGATCGGCAAACTGGCTGAGTATTATCAATCGACTCCTGACGAGGTAAAGGAATCGCTCGAAAAGCAGGGCGGAACCGGTACGATCGAGAACAATCTGAAGACACGTAAATCGATCGAAGCATTGATCGCGAAAGCGAAGGTGACGGAAGGTCCGTGGGTGGACGATTCGCTCGGCGATGTTCCGGCGGAGACAGAAGCAGAAGAGAAGCCGAAGAAGGCCGCAAAGGCTAAGACGACGAAGGCGAAGTCTGATGATGAGCCGAAGGAACCTAAGAAAAAGACGGCAAAATCGAAGTCGGCTGAGTAGAGTTGGAAAAAACGGCTGCCGGTTGTAGAATCTGCACTCGGCAGTTACGTCAACTGTTTACCGCGTTCAAGTTCATCTTTTACCTAAAGAAGTAGAATCCAAAGTAGAGAAAAGTTATGGCATTAGTCCCTATGGTGGTCGAACAAACGTCGCGAGGCGAGCGTGCGTTCGATATTTACTCGAGGCTTCTTAAGGACAGCATTATTTTTATCGGCACGCCGATCGACGACCAGATCGCGAATTTGATCGTTGCTCAGCTTCTGTTTTTGGAAGCTGAAGATCCTGAGCGTGACATCAATCTATACATCAATTCGCCAGGCGGCTCGATCACGGCGGGTATGGCCATTTACGACACGATGCAGTTCATCAAGAACGACTGTACGACGATCTGCGTCGGCCAGTGCGCTTCGATGGGTGCTTTGTTGCTGACGGCCGGCGCGAAAGGAAAACGTTTCGCGTTGCCGAATGCTCGTATCTTGATCCACCAGCCTTCGGGCGGTGCGTCGGGCCAGGCGACTGATGTTCGCATCATGGCGGAGGAGATCCTGCGTATGCGTGAAATGACTTCACGCATCATCGCAACTCACAGCGGCCAGTCGTTTGACCAAGTTGAAAAAGACGTCGAACGCGACCGTATCCTTACGCCGATCCAGGCGAAGGAGTACGGCCTGATCGACGAGGTCATTGAACACAGAGACGCTGCGAAATAGTTGTCGGAACACGGACTTTAGTCCGCACACCATTTTGCGGACTAAAGTCCGCGTTCCTTATGGCTAATTTTCGAAGACCGGAAGAATTGCTCAACTGTTCGTTTTGCGGGAAGTCGCAGAACGACGTCAAGAAACTCATTGCGGGCCCCGGTGTTTACGTCTGCAATGAGTGCATTGATATCTGCAACGAGATAATCAATGACGACGAGCAGCAGGAGCAGGCGACTTCGCGGTCTGCGTTGCCGAAGCCGCATCAGATCAAGGCCCACCTTGACGATTACGTCATCGGTCAAGAGGAATCGAAGAAGCGGTTGGCGGTGGCTGTGTATCAGCACTACAAGCGGCTTGAGATCAACAAGCGTCGCTCTGACGTTGAACTTCAGAAATCAAACATCCTGCTGATCGGTCCGACGGGAACTGGTAAAACTCTGCTTGCGCAGACGCTTGCACGGATCCTGAGCGTGCCGTTCTGCATCGTTGATGCTACGAGTCTGACTGAGGCTGGATATGTCGGCGAGGATGTGGAGAACATTCTGTTGCGTCTGCTGCAGTCCGCGGGCAATGATGTTGAGAAGGCCCAGGAGGGCATAATCTACATCGACGAGATCGACAAGATCTGTCGGAAGGATGACAATCCGTCGATCACGCGCGACGTATCGGGCGAAGGTGTTCAGCAGGCATTGCTCAAGATCTTGGAAGGGACGATCGCAAACATTCCCACCGGCGGCGGACGTAAGCATCCGCAGCAGGAGTTCACGCAGCTCGACACGACGAACATTCTCTTCGTCTGTGGCGGCGCGTTCATCGGACTTGAGAAGGTTGTCGAAAAGCGTCTCCGTAATAAGTCCCTCGGATTTCAGGCGGACATCAAATCGAGCCGAATGCGGCAGACGGAAGCATTGACCAAGCTCGAACCGGAAGATCTGATGCACTATGGGTTGATCCCGGAGTTCGTCGGAAGGCTTCCTGTCGTTGGAACCCTACAGCCTCTCGATGAAGCGGCGTTAGTTCAGATCTTGACTGAGCCGAAGAACTCGCTCGTGCGTCAGTATCAGCGTAAGTTCGAGTTCGACAATATCGGTTTGAAGTTTACCGACGACGCATTGAAAGCCATTGCCTTTCAGGCTCACAAGCGAAAGGTCGGAGCACGCGGGTTGATGATGATAATGGAAGAGCTGCTGCTCGAATCGATGTATCATCTGCCATCGGATAAGCAGGTCAAGGAGCTTGTTATTACACGCGATATGATCGAGCGCAAAGCTCCGGTATTTGATGTCATTGGGCCGCGGATTGAAGAGGCGGCGTAGGGAGAAATCCTGTTATCGAAGGCGGGCGGCGATGTATAATTTTAACATCGTCGCCCGCTCTGTTTAGGTCGGTCACCTTCAGCGAGATTTTTCTAGAATACCTGGGCGAATGGTTGTTTAAAGAACGCATCCTAGCGCTTAATTGGCGACGATACGCTGACGGGACGCCATTGC
>DAIOWA010000238.1:0-5147 GCA_036758705.1 Pyrinomonadaceae bacterium
CGATCACCCCCTTTAGGTGCTCGAACACGGCCGCAACACCCCAAAAACACCCGCCCGCAAATACCGCTTTCTGCTCCGCGGCGAAACAACTGATCGACAGAAAAAGGATAACCACTAACGTGCGCATATCGTTAAATGCCTCGACAGTGATATTTTATTCGAAGATTGCCTAAAATCAGATGTATAAAATGAACGATGCCATCGAATCATCACGAGCGCCTGAGCCGGTAGGCCTTTATCCGCATGCAAGACGCGTCGGCGATCTGCTGTTTCTGTCAGGAGTCGGGCCGCGTGAACGCGGCACAAAAAAGATCCCCGGCGTCGAACTCAACGATGCCGGTGAGATCGTGTCGTACGAAATCGAAACCCAATGCCGGTCGGTATTTCAGAACGTCCGCTACATTCTCGAAGACGCCGGATCGTCCTGGGAAAAGATCGTTGACGTGACGGTCTTCCTAACGAATATGAAGGACGATTTCGCGACGTATAATAAGATCTACTCCGAATACTTTTCAGACAACAGGCCGTGCCGGACCACGGTCGAGATCATTTCGCTTCCCACGCCTATCGCCATCGAGCTAAAGGTTATCGCAACTATATAGGAGCTTATACAAAATGACAGCAGCAGCTACACAAGGAATCGCGACTCGCGGATACGCGGTCGAAGATAAAGACGCAAAGTTTGCCCCGTTCGAATTTGCCCGCCGCGAGGTTGGGCCGAACGATATTCTCATTGACATACTTTATGCGGGAATCTGCCACTCGGACATCCATCAGGCTCGCGCCGAATGGGAGCCGGCGATCCCGTCGATCTTCCCGATGGTTCCGGGCCATGAGATCGTCGGACGCGTGACGAAGGTCGGGGCTGACGTGACGAAGTTTGCGGAAGGTGATCTTGCGGGAATCGGATGCTTTGTCGATTCGTGTCGGGTGTGTCCCGCGTGTACCGGCGGCATCGAGCAATATTGCATTCACGGTTCCGCTCAAACATACAACAGTACGGAGATGGACCGCACCACACCGACCTTCGGCGGTTACTCGAAGCATTATGTCGTCGATCACGCATATGCGCTAAAGGTAGATTTTGCCGAGGACAAATTGCCCGGAGTTGCTCCGCTGTTATGCGCCGGCATAACGACTTATTCGCCTTTGAAAAAATGGGGAGTCGGGCCGGGCAAGAAGGTTGCCATTGCGGGACTTGGCGGCCTCGGACATATGGGGGTTAAACTCGCTGCCGCAATGGGCGCTGAGGTGACTGTCCTGAGCACATCTCCCGCGAAAGAGGCCGACGCGAAAGGTCTCGGAGCACAAGGATTTGTGAACATCCGCGACGATGAGGCTCGCGCGAAAGCCGCGGGTAGCTTCGACTTCATTCTCGATACGATCTCGGCTAATCATGACTACAATGCATATCTTGGTTTGCTTGGGCTTAACGGTGTAATGATTGTTGTCGGAGTTCCGACCGAACCGGTTCCGCTTCACGCGTTCTCCCTGATCGGCGGAAACAAAGTCCTTGCGGGATCGCTCATTGGCGGCATTCCCGAAACGCAGGAAATGCTGGATTTCTGTGCCAAACGCGGCATCGTATCGGACGTCGAGATCATCGATCCGGCTTACATCAACGAAGCCTACGACCGCACGGTCAAGGCCGACGTCCGCTATCGATTTGTGATCAATATGAAGGATGCATAACTCCTTTTTGTTAAATCATTTGAAGGCGGCCCGAGCTAAGGCCGCCTTTTCAAATTTATGCGATATATTGCTCTTCTTAGAGGCATCAATGTCGGCGGAAACACGATGGTCAAGATGTCCGAGCTTGCGTCAATGTTCGAGGCACTCGGGTTTGACGGTGTAAAAACCTACATAAACAGCGGCAACATAGCATTCGACGCTCCGAAAACTGCCGAAGCGAAGCTTGTCGCGAAGATCGAAAAGGCAATCGAGGATACATTCGAGAAAAACATACCTGTGATGCTTCGGGAACAGAAGCAGATCGACATCATACTAGCCAGCAATCCGTTCGAAGGCGAGTTTGAGAGCCACAAGGAAATGCACGTTCTTTTTTTGAGTGAGGAAATGTCGGCCGTGAAGGAGAAACAACTGCTCGAAGCAGCTCTGGAAGGCGAACGATACAAATGCATCGGCCGCGAACTGTATTGTTACTTGCCAAAAGGCGTGATCGAAAGCCTGCTGGGTAAGTCTTTCATCGAAAAGAAGTTAAGGCTGGCCGTCACCGGAAGAAACTGGCGCACGGTCCAGAAACTTGCCGAGCTTTGAATGTGTTTAAGGCCATATGAGATTTGAAACCACGGACGCGTCCGATTTCGACGTTATCTTCGATCTTTACGATAAGGCAATCGAGTTTCAGAAAACGGTTTTCGATAAGCAATGGCTGGGCTTTGACGCCGATCTGGTCAACCGCGAGATCGGTGAAGGTCGTCTGTGGAAGATCGTGGAAGATGCCGGTGTTGGATGTATCTATTCGGTCGCTTACGAGGATCCGATAATCTGGGGCTCTGAAAGTCATGTTGCGGCGATGTACATCCATCGGATCGTCACAAATCCTGAATTCCGCGGCCACGGATACGTCGCAAAGATCGTGGATTGGGCACGCGAACACGCCGCCGGGAAAGGCCTTCGCTATATCAGGATGGACACCTGGGCCGACAATCTAAAGCTGAAGGACTATTATCTCGGCTGCGGATTTGAATGGAAAGGCACCGTCTCGCCGGAGGATTCGCCGACGATGCCAGCGCATTATCGAGGCATCCAGCTCGGGTTATTCGAGATTGATCTCGAACCTAAGGCCGAGCTTCAAGCACAAGGTTGAAAGGAGTCTCCGTCGCTCGGCGAAATCGTGTAAATCCGCCTTCGTTCGCTATATCTCTGAGCCTTGCCTCGCCCGCCTGAGCCCCCAAGCCAAGTCCAACTTCCTGCGAACGCGATGCCGGCGTGCAGATCAGCGTCGAGGCTGAGTAATAAACACGGCCGACTGGATTGTGGTTATCGGCAGTTGCATCGTTGGCAAACGGTTCTACGATCATCCACGTACCGTCATCCTTCAAAGCCTTTCTCACATGAGCCGCCGCTCCTACCGGATCGCCCATGTCGTGAAGACAGTCAAAGAATGTGACGAGATCATAGCCCTCACCGGGAAACGCTTTCGACGCCGCGACCTCAAACTTGACGCGATCACCGACGCCCGCCTCTTCTGCCTTCTTTCGTGCGGAATCTATAGACTTGTCATGATAATCAAACCCAATGAATTCCGAGTTAGGAAACGCCTTCGCCATCAAGATCGTCGACGCTCCGAACCCGCACCCGACATCGGCAACCTTCGCACCTGTCTTGAGCTTGTCCTCAACATCATCCAATGCAGGCAGCCACGCCGAGACCAGATTGGCGATGTAGCCGGGCCGGAAGAAGAGTTCGGTGCCGCGGAAAAGATCTTCATGATGCTCGTGCCAGCCGAATCCGTCGCCGGTCTTGAATCGATCGACAAGTGTCGGCACTGCCCGCAACGCCGAGGTCGCAAGAATAAATGCTCCAGGCAGATACGCCGCGTTCTCCTCGTTCGTCATCACGAAAGATTGCTCCGGAGTCATGTAATACGCGTCTCTGTCGGCGTCGTATTCGATGTAGCCGCTCGCGGCGTTGGCATTCAACCATTCTCGGACATAACGTTCATTTGTATTCGTGCGTTTTGCGAGTTCGGCAGCGGTAACACGTTCGTCCGGCGTCGCCATCGCTTTGTATAAGCCGAGCTTTTCGCCGATCACGATCGACCCCGCATGCATTGTCGCACCGAGATCGCCGACGAACTTTCCAAGTAGCGCGTTAAGTTTGTCTTCGTTGAGATCCATGGTTTCCTCCTGAAAATTCCTCTGCGTGGGCAAAATTGTGCGTCAGGGTAGACGCGTTGCAACGCGACAACAGGACATTCGAGGCACTAAATCCCCGATTCGCGATATATAATGCCGATAACGGAGCCGCATTATATGTCAATTCGACGGCCTTTCAACTTCAAAAATTGGATCGATGAAAATCGGCATCTGCTGAAGCCGCCGGTCGGCAACAAATGTGTCTACGACGATGACGATTTCATCGTGATGGTCGTGGGCGGGCCGAATTCTAGGAAGGACTATCACTGGGACGAGGGCGAGGAGCTTTTTTATCAGCTCGAAGGCGACATCAAGGTGCTTGTACAGGAAGATGGAAAAGCCGTCGAGGTTCCGATCCGCGCCGGTGAGATGTTCCTACTGCCGCCGCGCATCCCGCACAATCCGATCCGCGGAGCTAACACCGTCGGCCTCGTCATCGAACGTAAACGACGCGAAGGCGAACTCGATGGCCTTCTTTGGTTCTGCGAGAACTGCAACGAAAAGCTCTACGAAGAATACTTCCAACTCACCGACATCACCACGCAGTTCCAAGGCGTCTTTAAGAAGTTCTACGGCTCCGACAACCTGCGAACGTGCAACGAATGCGGCTCCACAATGGAACCGCCCCCGGCTGCTAGTTAATATTTATTGACATACATATGTTCTACATATAACCTATGTTCGCATGGAACGAAGCGAAACGACTACGAGTTATCGAAGAACATCGAGTCGATTTTGCCACGCTGACTGACGCCTTCAATGATGCATTCGGTGTCTACTTCTCGAAGACGCCGAACATTCGACTGAGACGGAAATTCGATTTAACTTGATCGGGTTTTCGAACCAATACGGATTGGTGTACATAACCTTCACTTATGAATATGACGATGTCCGATTGATCACCGCGTGGAAGGCGGAAAAATGGGCGGTCAAAGAATATGAGCAATACCGAAAATAGGGATTACGAGTATCTCCCAACCTCGGAAGAAGCCGCCAAGCGAGGCCTTCGACGAATCACACGTCCGGCTTTTTTAGGCGAGCCGCAGAAAAGGGAGAACAAGAAGGCAATAACGATAATGCTTGATCCCGACGTCATCGAGCACTTCAAAACACAGGCCGAAAGCTCGCGGACGGGTTATCAAACATTGATAAATCAAACACTTCGCAATTCAATTGGGAAGTCCCCGGCGGATGATCCAATCGAGAAACTCCTGAAGGACAAGAAGGCTCTCCGACGCCTGAAAGCTAGTTTGGAGAAAGTTTGAC
>DAIOWA010000239.1:0-5134 GCA_036758705.1 Pyrinomonadaceae bacterium
TCCATATTTCGTTTGAACGCAGGACCGAAAACGGCCGCAATTCAAATGGAATGAGCTATTCCTACAGCGATATTGATGGCTTGTCTAAGGCTCAGGTTCAGGGCGGCGGACCGGTTTCCTTCCGAATCGTTCGCGAGGCAGGTACGATCGAGGCACAGGGCAGCTTTGCCAACGGCGTCGGCAGTGGCACATTCCGATTCGTCCCGAATATGGGCTTCGTCTCTGCGATGAAGCAACGCGGATTCGACTTTGAGAAGTCCGAGGGCAAGGGCAACCACAACGATACAACCGAAGAGCGGCTTTTCGCCGCGGCGACGATCGGCGTGACGACGGCTTTGGCAGACGATCTTCGTTCGGCAAACTTCGGCGATCTGGACGTAGGCGACCTCTACAAAGCGGCGATCTTCAAGATCGACGGCAAGTATATGGCCGAGATGAAGGCTACCGGATTCCCCGATCTCGGGATGGAAGAACTCGTAAAGGCCCGTATTTTCAAGGTTGATGCGGATTACGTCAGACAGGTCAAGGATATGGGCTTTACCGATCAGGGCTTTGAAGGTCTTGTGAAGTTCCGTATCTTCAAGGTTACGCCGGAGTTCCTGAATGACCTCCGAGCCGCCGGCCTCGATAAAATGGATGCCGAAGACATCGTCAAGGCTCGCATCTTCAAGATCGACGCCAATTTCATTCGTCAGGCCAAGGCCGAAGACCCGAACGTTTCTATGGAAGACCTGGTCAAGATGAAGATCGGCGTCTGGAAACGCGGAAACTAAACGTCTCGACTACCTCCAACGGATGGCTGCCCTTGAGTTTTGGGCAGCCATTTTTGCGCTTTAGGGCGAAAGGCAGAAAAGATGACAATGAAAGACCAAACCCGCCAAAAGCCGACGGACTGAGAGGAAGAGAAATAGCGGAAAGACAAGGAAACTTACGAGGAGACAAAAAAGTGTCGCAACAAAAATGCGCACGCTGCGACGCATTTTCGCACACAGTTAAAGTGAAAAATTACGGGCGACGCTTTACGAAGTCAGCGCCGTTTCAAGCGAAGACTCCCAGGCACTCTCCAGTTCAGACACCGGTGAATCGACCAGCGAGGCTCCGTCGATCGCGATCTTTAGGACATCATCATTGACCGCGCCGATAACAGCAAACGGCACATCGCCCGCGATCTCTTTTACGCGGTCGAGATTCTCAGGGGCAAAGCTGATGACGACCCGCGACGGTGATTCGGCAAAAAGGACGGCTTCGTTCGAGAGGCCGTTGGATGTCAAGTCGATGCTGGCTCCGATGGCTTCGCGGTTGAGCGACGAGAAGCAGCACTCGGCGATCGTGACCGCGAGGCCGCCGTCCGAGCAATCGTGTGCGGAATTGGCAAGCATTTCGTCAGCCAGTTTTAAGATCACATCCTGAACCTTTGTCTCGAGTCCGAGGTCGATCTTAGGCAAAGTTCCGCTTAGGATCATCTCGTCAGTCGAGATTCCTGCGATCGTCTTTGCGTATTCGCTTACTGAAAGTCCTTCGCACGCGGACGAGGGCGTCCGCGTTCCGCCGAGGAGGGCGATCAGGTCGCCTTCGTTCTTGAAGCCCTGCGTGATCATCTTGCGGGTGTCGTCGATAAGGCCGACCATCCCTATCGTCGGCGTCGGCAGAATTCCTTTGCCGTCGGTCTCGTTGTAGAACGACACGTTGCCGGATACGACGGGAGTCTCAAAAGCCTCACACGCTTCCTTCATTCCGTCGATCACATCCGAGAACGACTGCATTACCTCGGGCCGTTCGGGCGAGGCGAAGTTTAGACAGTTCGTCACGGCGATCGGCTTTGCTCCGACACAAACGACGTTTCGAGCGGCTTCGGCAACGGCAAGCTTTGCACCTTCCTTCGCATCGACAGCAACAAGCCGCCCCGGTCCGTCGAGACACATCGCGATCGCTCGGCGAGTTTCCTTTACGCGAATGACAGCCGCGTCCGCTCCCGGCAGGATCGCCGTGTTCGTCCGCACCATCGAATCGTACTGCTCGTAGACCCAGTGTTTGGAGCAGATGTTGGGGGCGGCGAGAAGGCGCTTTAGAGCGTCCTCGGGAGCCACATCCGTTTCCAGGCTAGCTACCTGGCCGCCCGCTGACGCAGGCGGTTCTGACATTGGACGATTGTATTTCGGGGCTTCGTCGGTGAGGGCCATCACTGGCAGGTCTGCTTCGACGACTCCGTTGTGAATGATCGTCAACCGGTCGCCTTCGACGACCTTGCCGATCACGACCGCGTCGAGGTCCCATTTGTTGAAGATCTCGACAAGCTCTTTTTCACGCCCTTTGCGCGCGACGATCAGCATTCGCTCCTGCGATTCGGAAAGCAGCATCTCGTAGGCGGTCATTCCGGTTTCGCGTTGAGGGACGAGCGTAAGATCGAGTTCGAGGCCGGTACCGGCACGTGCGGCCATCTCGACCGAAGAACTTGTTAAACCCGCGGCGCCCATATCCTGGATGCCGGCGATCGCTCCGGAGCGCATCGCTTCGAGGCAAGCTTCGAGCAGAAGTTTTTCGAGGAACGGATCGCCCACCTGAACGGTCGGACGTTTTTCAAGTGCCGCGTCATCGAACTCAGCCGACGCCATCGTCGCTCCGTGGATGCCGTCGCGGCCGGTTTTTGCACCGACGTAGAGCACCGGATTTCCGATCCCTTCTGCCTTACCGAAAAAGATCTGATCCTTGCGGACAATGCCTAGTGCGAATGCGTTTACAAGCGGGTTGAGGCTGTACGATTCGTCGAACACCACCTCGCCGCCGACAGTTGGTACGCCGAAGCAGTTGCCGTAATGGCCGATCCCCTCGACGCAACCTTTGAGGATGGCCCGATTGCGTCTATAGATCTTTTCGCTGTCTGGTTGGCTATCTTTCTGGCCGCCCGCTGACGCAGGCGGTTCTGACAGGGGGCCAAACCTCAGAGAGTTCATTGCGGCGACCGGGCGGGCTCCCATGGTGAACACGTCACGCAGAATTCCGCCGACGCCGGTTGCTGCTCCCTGGAATGGTTCGATGAACGAAGGGTGATTGTGAGATTCGACCTTGAATGCAACGCACCAGTCATCGCCGATGTCGACCACGCCGGCGTTCTCGCCCGGCGGCACGATCACGCGCGGGCCGCTCGTCGGAAGCCGCTTCAGATGAACCCGCGACGACTTGTACGAGCAATGCTCCGACCACATCACGCTGAATACGCCAAGCTCCGTCAGATTA
Source organism: Pyrinomonadaceae bacterium (assembly GCA_036758705.1). Taxonomy (GTDB): domain Bacteria; phylum Acidobacteriota; class Blastocatellia; order Pyrinomonadales; family Pyrinomonadaceae; genus OLB17. The sequence continues at coordinate 3,235 of DAIOWA010000239.1, forward strand.
GGCTCGCGGCCCATTATCTGCTTTATCTTCTCGTATTCTTCGGACGTGAGGTTGTGCTGATCGACGATCTCCGGCGTGATTGCTGTTTCGCTCATGCTCAGTTAATTCCCTGAAGTAAAAACAAAACAGTCATTCTATCGCGTTAACGGTGGGATGTCGATGTGGCGCCAATGGCGTGCTTCGGTCTCATCTGGTTCGCTGACACATCATCCGAGGTCCCTGGAACTTGACCTAGCCGACGGCAACATGATCACCACCCGAGGCCCCGCGGTACGCTCTGAATCTTGATACGCCACCGGAACAGTTCAGCCCAGGTAATGATCCGGAGTGGTCGGACAAGCAGCACGCATCGGATTGTAGGACGAAAACACGAAGGGGTGGTCAATCGACCACCCCAACCCCTATAAAAATGGCTCCGCAGGTAAGACTCGAACTTACAACCCTTCGGTTAACAGAAGCCTCTATTTCCCGTTTTTTGAGGTCTCTCGACGCTACTTAACTGCCTTTCCTCCAACAACTTACAGCCATTTTGCCAATTCCATGATAACCCGTGCTAAATGATGAAAAATAGTCGAATTTTGATCAGTTATGTCACAATCCATGACACAATTTTCAACTCAATTCTGCAGGTAATTTGGTAACGGTACGCGTCGAACGAAGGGCGTCAGCAATCAGTTAAGTCACATTTCTCAACTCGCCGACTCACCACCAATATACACCTACCTTCACCTCGATTCAAAGCCCCAATTATCCGTTAGGTCACTTCCACTGATTTAATGTGCGGCGAAATGGCCCGTTCGAAACGGATCATGGCATGCAACAATGCCTCATGGATCTTCGGCCAGTCCGCCTCGTTGTTTCGGTTGCCGACATAGGGAAACCGATATGCAATGCGGCTAGCCCTTTTTCCGAAAATGCCTTCCCACGAAAGCTCCCCGCCAAAGGCCAGCTCGATTTCATCCTTCTTAGCTTCGAATTGAGAGAAGATTCGTTTGTTGAGTTCGGCGTCGCCGCGGTCAATGTAGATCTCTACGCGTTGGTCTTCTCGGTTAGCGACGTATGCAAGTGTTAACCCACGCACCCCAGTCGATGCGGTGATGTAGGAGCGATCCCCTGCGGTCATCCGCGAATGCAGGGCAAGGCGATCCTCATACGCATCAAGAAACGCTTGCCAGAATCGGACTAGGGCGACGTTCGTAACACGCTCCTGGTTTTCTCGCTGCTCCTTCCGGCGAATCTTGATTTGATAGTCTGTTGCTTCGGGCAGGGGAATGATCTGCTGAATATCTACGAGTGTCCGGTCGCCGTCAGCATATGGTACGAGCCTCACGCAGCGTATGTCGAGCCCCTTCTTGACCGTAAGCCACATGACCGCGGTAGTTAACTCTTTCGAAAAGTCGGAAGAGACCAGGACGATTCGAGTGTCTTGGGCGAACCGCGTTTCGTCGGGTTCCGACCAGCCGAGGAAATCGAGAATTGAGGCTTGCGCATCCTCTTCGATATGGTTGGCCAGAAGAAACTTTCGATACGTTTCGACGGCGGTCTCGAAGGTCATCTCGGCTACCATCGCTGCATATCGGATTGCTTGAAGCTCCATGTGGCCGCCATCTTCGGTTCGCTTCAGTTCGATGACGACGAGATTCGCATTGCGATCTAGCGCGAGTAGGTCTATGCGTCTTCGAGACTCATCCCATTCGCCGAACTCCTCAGCGATCACGAGAACATCCGGAATTGCACTCTCGATATCTCTCTTCAGAAGGCGCTGCAGATCGCCTCGCTCATAGAATCCAGTGTCTTCGAATTTTGTGCGACCGATCTTGTGCAGCTTGTCGGCAGTGATCTCAAACAATGGCATAGACCTGATTATTCCTCGTCTAACATGCGTCTAAACCGGCGATAA
>DAIOWA010000240.1:0-5113 GCA_036758705.1 Pyrinomonadaceae bacterium
ATATCTCGACCGCGGCGTTGGCGTCTTCGCGACCATGGCGGGCATCTCCGCCGAAGCCGCCTCCAGGCATCATCACGGCACGACGATCGCGGCTCACACCGAACACGCGAAGTTTTATCTCGACAGGCTCTGCGAATATATGAACGGCCGCACTGAAGACGTCAACTGGGAAGACAGTTGGCTGATCGAGACGGTCGATGATGATGAGTGGACGGCTCTGCAAGAGAGCGTGCGGAAGGCTTACGAGAATTCGTTGAAATGCCTTGCGGAAGATAGGGATTGGGGCGATATGCAAGTCGGCATGGCGATCGGCCTGGTTGCTCATTCGGCGTATCATCTCGGGGCGATCAGGCAGATGGCGAAGGGAGGAAATTAGCCACGAATTACACGAATCACACGAATATTTCGGAATAGTAGCGTTCGTGTAATTCGTGTAATTTGTGGCAAAAAAGATATGAGGAATCTATTTCACTTAGCGTTTCCAGTTAATGACCTGTCGGCAGCGCGTAAATTCTATGGCGGCGTGCTGGGGTGCGCTGAAGGCAGAAGTTCCGAGTGCTGGATCGATTTCGATCTTTACGGCCATCAGATCGTCACGCACCTGTCGGAGAATGGCGCGGGTGTGAAGGTGACGAATCATGTCGATGCCGACCACGTTCCGGTACCGCATTTCGGGATCATTTTGCCGATAGAAGAGTTTAAAGAATTGGCGGAGAAGCTGAAGTCGAAAGGCGTCGAGTTCATCATCGAGCCGAAGATCCGATTCGAAGGCGAGGTCGGCGAACAGGCGACGATGTTCTTCCTCGACCCGAGCGGCAACGCGCTTGAGTTCAAAGGCTTTCGCGATTTCTCGACGGTGTTTGCGAAATAGGTTGGTTTTAGACCAGTTTCGAGTTATCAGTTTCGAGTTTCCAGTTAGGAACTCGTCACTCGGAACTGATAACTCGCAACTGGAGACATAACAGTATGAAAGTTTTGCGACTGTTATTTTTGCTAGCTCTCTCGGTTCCAGTCGTTGGTCAAACGATCGCGGTGACGATCGACGATCTCCCGGTGGTCACGACTCGCGCCGATCTGAAGTTTCGGCAGGAGCTTACGCGCAAGCTGCTGGGGCATGTGAAGCGGGCGAAGGTGCCGGCGATCGGGTTCGTGAACGAGAACAAACTATATACCGATGGCAAGCGTGACGAAGACAAGGTTGCGATGCTGCGGATGTGGCTGGATGCGGGGCTGGAGCTGGGGAATCATTCATACTCACACCGAAGTGCCGAGGACCTGAGTGTGGAAGATTACACTCAGGACATTATCCGCGGTGAAGTGATCACTAAAGAGCTGCTAGCGAAGAAGGGGATGAAGATACGTTATTACCGGCATCCGTTCCTTCAGACCGGCAGCGATATGACGAAGAAGACCGCGATCTATAAGTTTCTCGCGGATCATGGATACACGGTCGCGCCGATCACCTTCGACAACGCCGACTACATCTTCGCTCGTGCGTACGACAACGCTCGCGATAAGAAGGATGCGGAGCTGATGAAGAAGGTCGGCGAGGCATACGTCCCATATATGGAAGCGAAGCTCGACTATTGGGAGCGGCAGTCGATGAAGACGCTCGGCCGTCAGATGAGCCATACGCTTTTGATCCACGCGAATGCGATCAACGCGGACTATTTCGACGACCTTGCCGCGATGATGGTGAGGCGTGGATACAAGTTCGTCACGCTTGAGGAAGCGTTGAAAGATGAGGCGTATCGCATGCCGGATAACTTCACACGGCGTGCAGGAATATCGTGGCTGCATCGATGGACCTTAGATAAGGGCAAGGAATTGTTGGTACCCGATGAACCGATGGTACCCGAGTTTGTGTTGAAACTGTCCGGGTTTACTTCCGAATGACGAAACGAGCCGAGATCGTGATCATTGGCGGCGGAGTCGTTGGGGCGTCCGTCGCTTTTCATTTGGCAGAACGCGGCGTTCGCGATGTGCTGATACTCGAACGCGAATCGGAGCAGGGAAGAGGTTCGACCGGAGCCGCAACCGGCGGCGTGCGAGCACAATTTGAAACCGACATCAATATCAAAATGTCGCTGTACTCGATCGATTTTTTGAAGAATTGGGAACACGCTTGTGAGTACGACCCGAAGGGCTATTTGTTCTTCGCGACGACAGACGGACAGTTCGATTACCTGAAACGGAACGTTGAGAAGCAGCGCTCACTGGGCGTGGAGGATGTGGAGATCGTCGATCCTGCCCAGATCGCGAAGATCGTTCCGGGATTGAACTGTGCCGATATCACCGGCGGAAGTTTCGGAAAGCACGACGGCTTTATCAATCCGCTTGCGGTAATGCGTGGATTTACGGAAGGAGCGGTCCGCGGCGGCGTGAAGATCGAGTTCGGTGTTGAGGTTCTCGGGTTGCGTGTCGAAGGCGGAAAGATAGTCGGTGTCGAGACGAACGGCGGGTTGATCGAGTGCGACGCGGTTGTCGTATGTACCGGAGCCCGAGCCGCCGAGATCGCAGTTTCGGCGGGAATCGACTTGCCAGTATCGCCTCAGCGGCGGCAGATTGTGTGGGCTCGGACCCGCGAATCGCTACCGCGAAATCTGCCGATGGTTATCGACATCGGGACGGGATTTCACTTTCGACCGGCCAAGGACTTCCGTGCGGACCCGGTCGCTATCGCTCCCGGTTCTGACGAGGTCTTGTTCGCTTACCCGGATCCGGATGAGCCGTCTTCGGTGCAAACGAATTTCGAGGAGTCGTTCATCGACAAGGTCTATGAACGAGCAAAGCTTCGTGCCGATTTTCTGTTTGGGTCCGCGGTGGTTCGCGATAGATGTCGTGCGGGGCTATACGAGAATACGCCTGACCATCACGCGATCCTCGGCAGATGCGAGGTCAGTGGACTTTATTTCGCGAATGGTTTTTCCGGCCACGGCGTGATGCATTCGCCGGCGACAGGACGGGCGTTGGCGGAAATCATTCTGGATGGCCACGCTTCATTTCTCGACGTATCGTGTCTGTCGCTCGATCGATTTGCGAAAGGCGAGTTGTTGCACGAGACCGCATTCATCTAACGTATCCATATGACAACCGCGATCATCCACCATCCGATCTACGAAAAACACGACACTGGCCCAGGGCATCCGGAGATGGCGTCGCGATATCGCGTCGTGATGGATTCTCTTCAGAAGGATGAGGGGCTCTGGAGTTCGCTGACCGAGATCACGCCGGAGAAGGCATCGCAGGGGTTGGTGCAAGCGGCGCATACAAAGGAGCATTTCAAACGTGTCGAGGGAGCGTTTGCGAACGGGCTCGATCGGTTGGATTCAGACACGACGATATCGATGAAATCTTTCGACGCCTCGTTATATGCGGCGGGCGGAGCGATCTCCGCGGTCGACGCAGTGATGTCGGGCGAAGTTAGGAACGCGTTTGCGGCAGTCCGTCCGCCGGGCCATCACGCTACCGCGGAGAGCACGATGGGGTTCTGCATTTTCAACAATGTGGCCGTTGCCGCGAGATACGCGCAGAACAAATACAAAGAGATCGAGAACGTCGCGATCATCGATTGGGATGTGCACCATGGCAACGGCACTCAGGGGATCTTCTATTCGGACCCGAGTGTCTTCTTTTTTTCGATGCATCAGTATCCGTGGTATCCCGGAACCGGATCTTACGGAGAGACCGGGCAGGGGAAAGGTCTGGGTGCGACGAAGAACCTTCCGGTAAAGGCGTACACAACGGCCGCTGATCAGAACTCCTCATTCGAGGCCGCGATTGAAGAGATCGGGTCCAGGATGAAACCCGATATGATCTTCATCTCCGCCGGATTTGACGCGCACAGATCCGATCCGCTCGGGCAACTGCAGCTCGAAGATCCGGACTACGCACGGATGACACGAGTGATGATGCAATGGGCGGATGATGTTTGCGATGGGCGGATCGTCTCGTGTATGGAAGGCGGATACAACCTTCAAACTCTCGGAGAAACTGTGCGTACGCACGTCGCGACGTTAGCGAGCTAGCTTTGTATGCTATTATCTCTCTATCCACAAAAGTGTGTTGAGGTGAGAAAGCAATGCCCGATGTTGAGACCACGTGTGTGCAGTGTAAGGAGACTTTTCTCTTTACCGAAAAGGAACAGGAAACCTTCTATCAGCGAAACTTAGCTGCTCCGCAACGCTGTCTGAAATGCCGCTCAAAGAAAGCTGTCGCGGGAGACAATGCTCCGACGCGGTTCGAGATCATCTGCGACAATTGCGGCAAGCATGATCAAGTTCCCTTCCAGCCGAAAGTAGGACGGACCGTACTTTGTAAGGAATGTCACCAGGCGACCAAATCCAGAGCTCGGTTTGCTTGATATATTGCCGGAATAGACAGAAGTGGACGAGTGAGAATGTTTGTAACTTTTTCACCTTTCCACTTTTTCACGTTTAAACTTTATGAGCTTTGAAACTGTTCTCTATGAACTGAACGGATCCGTTGCGACGATCCAGATGAATCGGCCCGATGCGCTGAACGCATTGTCGCTGCAGCTTGGGAAGGACCTTCGGTCGGCCGTAGAGAGGGCGATTGCCGACGAGGTGAGAGCGGTTGTGCTTACGGGATCGGGGCGAGCGTTCTGTTCCGGCGGCGATCTGCGCGAAATGAAAACGATGGGCGAACAAGAAGGGAACATCGAGGCGTTTCTCGATTCGCCTCTGAAGGCACTGCACGAAGTGATATTGCTGATCCGCGAGACCCCGATCCCATTCGTGGCGGCGGTCAATGGAGTCTGTGCAGGAGCGGGGACGAACTTTGCTCTGGCGTGTGATCTTGTGTTTGCTGCGGATGATGCTTCGTTTAACGAGGCATTTGTGCGTATAGGGCTCTCGCCTGATTGCGGCGGCACTTTCTTTCTTCCGCGGGCGGTGGGAGAGAAGATCGCTACGGAACTCTTCATGACCGGCGGAAGCGTTGATGCTAAGCGAGCGGCGGAGATCGGGATGATCAATCGCGTCGTCCCCGCTGCGGAGTTGTTGGAGGAAGCCGGGAAACTCGCCCAGCAGCTCGCAAAGGGTCCGACCGGTTCTTACGGCCGCATCAAGCGGATGATGAACTCGACTTTCTC
>DAIOWA010000241.1:0-5112 GCA_036758705.1 Pyrinomonadaceae bacterium
TAGAAAAGCGAGACAAAGACGGCACGCCGCGCGCTTACCGGATACTCGTATTAAAAGACGATCAGATCAGTCAGCGAGAAGATTCCGAAAATACAGGCGCCGAAAAGGCAAAACTGTTCCCGACCGACTTAGGCCTCGTCGTTACAGACTTTCTGAAGCAATACTTCGACGACATCATGGACTACGGTTTCACCGCCAGGATCGAAGAAGAGTTCGACGAAGTAGCCGAAGGCAAGCTGCAGTGGAACGAGATGCTCGAAGAGTTCTACTGGCCCTTTAAGAAGGAAGTCGACAATACGATGGAGACGGCCGAGCGCGCGAAGGGCGAAAGGATCCTCGGCACCGACCCTGAAAGCGGTAAGCCTGTCATTGCCCGAGTAGCCCGATACGGCCCGATCATCCAGATCGGCAGCGGCGACCAGGAAGAGAAGCCCAGATTTGCAAAGGTACCCACCGGTCAAAGCATCGAAACCATAACGTTCGAAGAAGCCCTCACCCTTTTCAAACTGCAGGATGCGATGGGCAGTTACGAAGGTAAGGAACTTTCAGTGAACGTTGGCCGATTCGGACCGTATGTAAAATGGGGCGACGAATTTGTCTCGATACCGCGCGGAACGGACCTATCGACCGTAGACGCTGAAAAAGCGATCGAGTATATAAAAGCCAAGCAGATCGCGGATGCTCCTGTCGGCGAGTATGACGAAAAACCGGTGACGAAAGGTACCGGCCGATTCGGGCCATTCATAAAATGGGACGGTATGTACATCAACGTGCCGCGACGCTACGATTTTGAGAACCTGAGCCAGGACGAGATGAACGAGCTGATCGCGGCAAAGATCAGCAAGGAAGAAAATCGTTACATTCAGCGGTGGGAAGCGGAGAAGATATCCGTCGAAAATGCCCGTTGGGGCCCGGTCATCAAATTCGGCAAAAAGGTGATCTACATCCCGAGAAAATCGGACGGCACGCGTGCGACGGCAGAGGAAGCGGCAAAGCTAACGCTTGAGGATGTGAAAACGATCATCGAAGCCGAAGTGCCCGGAGCGTTTACTAAAAAGACGAGGCCGCCGGCAAAGAAAACCTCTGGCAAAACAGCCGCGCGGCGATGAGTCTCTGAGAGGTTTTGCAAAAATGAGGAGCGCGATTATAAAATTTCCGTTGCATCCTCTGAATCCAAAGCAGTTAGTAACAACGGAAGATACGGTCCCGGCCGGATAGTTTTAGATGAACGAGAATATTCAATTCTTGAGGGCGTTTCTCAAGAACCCCGCTAAGGTCGGGGCAATAGCGCCAAGCTCGCCGGAGCTTGCGCAGACAATGGTCAATGGACTCGATCCCGATAAGGACAACATCATCCTTGAGCTTGGAGTCGGCACTGGTGCGATCACCAAGTTCATCGCGCCCATTTTGCCCGACAACGATTCGTATCTCGGCCTCGAATTAGATCCGAAGCTTCACGCAACGCTTCGACACCATTATCCTGACCTCAGGCTGATCCAGGGAAATGCTTGCGAAGCTTACAAGATCCATCAGGAATCCGGCCTCGGTAAGGTGAAATATCTCGTTTGCTGCTTACCTTTTGTATCGCTTCCCGGAACCGTCGCTGATCAGATCTATAAGCAGATCGATATGTTCATGGCAGATGGCTGTAATCTCCGCCTCTTCCAGTACGCTCACGGTTATTATCTTCCGCCCGCGTTAAAACTGCGTGAACGAATGCGAAATCTTTACGGAAAATCCAAACGGAGCAAGATCGTGCTCAAAAACGTTCCACCGGCGTATACCCTTACCTGGTCCACTATTTAGGCCGGAGGCGTTCGTATCTTGAAACCTTATTCGGATTTCCGAAGTATTACCTGTTTGACCCATACGAAAATTCGCACTTCCTAAGGAGAACAAGAAAATGTTTCGACGCAAGTTTTTGGTCGCGATAGCTGCCTATGCATTGCTGTTGCCGACGTTTGCCCTCACCCAGTCGGCGCAGGTCTCGTCACCTGCAAAAGTAAGTACCTCAAAGGTTTACACCGCTCCCGCCGATGTTATTGAGAAGATAAAGGACGAGGGACTGAACCGCTCGCAGGTAATGAACCATCTCAGCTACCTGACGAATGTCATCGGCCCGCGGCTCACTAACTCGCCGAACATGAAGCGGGCAAATGAATGGACCAAAGAGCAGATGGCAAAATGGGGAATGCAGAACGCCAAGCTTGAGTCTTGGGGACCGTTCGGCCGCGGCTGGGAACTGAAAAGCTTCGCGGCGGAGGTCATTTCTCCGATGCCTTTTCCCGTTATTGCGTATCCGAAAGCCTGGTCACCGAGCACGAAAGGTACCGTAACCTCGGATGTGGTCTACCTCGACGTAAACTCCGATGCGGATTTCGCGAAATACAAGGGCCAGCTTGCCGGTAAGATCGTCTTCGTTTCACGTCTACGAGACCTAAAGGCTGAGTTCGAACCGAACGCTACTCGCTTCAACGATAAGGAACTCGAAGAGATGGCCAACGCGCCGGATCCGGCATCGGTTTCCCGCCCGCAGGGCCAGCGTCCCGGAGCCGGACAACCGACTCCCGAACAGCAGGAGCGTATTCGCCAGGCTCAGGTAGCACAAAAGGCTGCGGGCTTCGTTTTTGACGAAGGTGCAGCGGTGATCGTCGATAACAGCCGCCTCGGAAGCGGTGGAACCATTTTTGTTTCATCCGCGTCGGTTTCCCCTGCACCGCCGGTTGCCGGCCAGCCCGCGCCGACCGGAGCGGCGGCACGCGGACGCAATGCAGCTTACAACAAAGACAACGAGTCGCGGATGCTTCCGCAGATCACGATGGCGACGGAGGATTACAACCGCATCGTCCGAATGATCCAACAGGGAGCGAAGCCGCGTATGACCGTCGATATCCAGGCGCAGTATTACGACAACGACCTCATGGGATATAACACGGTCGCCGAAATTCCGGGCACCGACCCGACCTTGAAATCGGAACTTGTGATGCTCGGCGGCCATCTCGATTCGTGGCATTCGGGCACCGGAGCCACCGACAACGCGGCCGGATGTGCGGTCGCAATGGAAGCTGTTCGGATCCTTATCGCTTCCGGCCTCAAACCGCGTCGAACGATCCGCGTCGCGCTCTGGTCGGGCGAAGAGCAGGGCCTGAACGGTTCGCGTGAATACGTCACCCAGAAGTTTGGAACGCTCAGCGGAGCCCCGGGTTTTGGCCCACCGCAGCCGAATGCACCGCGGCCGACGCTCGAGAAAAAGGCTGACTACGACAAACTCTCGGTCTACTACAATCTCGACAACGGAACTGGTAAGATCCGCGGCGTTTATATGCAGGGGAACGCTGCCGTCCGCCCATATTTCGAAGCCTGGCTTGCCCCGTTTGCAAGCCTCGGAGCAACCACCCTTACGATGTCCAACACCGGCGGTACCGATCACCTTTCGTATGACAGGATCGGCCTTCCGGGCTTCCAGTTCATTCAGGACGAGGTTGAGTACGGCACACGAACGCACCACTCAAACCAGGATAACTACGATCGCCTTCAAGCCGACGATATGAAACAAGCCGCTACGATCATGGCCGCTTTCGTATATCAATCGGCGATGATGGATGAAAAGATGCCCCGGAAACCGTCACCAGCATTGCCCTAGTTCTGAAATTTAGTCTGTTTGATCCGGTGGGATGTTCGTCATCTCACCGGATTTTTGTTGTCATTCGAAATGATTCCCTCTAGAATCTTCAAGACCGATCCTATTCCGACCTATGACAAATCCGCAATATTTCAAGAGCGCCATCGATGCGTCCGGCTGCGTCAGCAATGCCTGGAACCTCATCAAGCCAAACTACTGGATGTTCTTCGGCATCTCGCTGCTGACTTACGTCCTCATCGCGTGCATACCGTGCTTGAACGTATTTCTGATGGGCCCCGTGATGGGTGGGTTTTATTACACCGCGCTTCGAGCAATGCGCGGCGAACCGGTCGAATTCGGGATGCTCTTCAAGGGGTTCGAGCGGTTCGTTCCGCTGATGGTCGTTGGTCTGATCCAGTCGATACCGTCGATCATCTACCAAGGTTTCGATATTGCCTCACGCGTCGGGAATTTCGGAATTGAATCGATGATAAAGGATGCCGGCCGGACAGGAAATTTCTTTCAGAGCGACGGCATCGATCCGCGGATCTTATTTGCGAGCGGCTATTTCATTGTCATCCTGATCGTTGCGATCGTCTTAATGATCTTTTCGATCATCTGGGCCATCTCCTTCGCATTCGCGATCCCGATCGCGATGGAAAACGAATCGATGAGCCCGATCGACGCATTGAAACTAAGCGCACGCGCTTCGTGGGGCAATGTCGGCGGCATCATCGTCCTCGCGATCCTTAGCTTCCTGCTTGCCCTGCTCGGAGTGATCGCTCTCTGCATCGGCTCTCTATTCGTGCTTCCGGTTATCTGGGTTGCGTGGGCATTCGCCTATCGCCAGGTCTTCCCGGACCTGAACCCGACCGTCTTCCGTAACGAACCGCCGCCGCCCGATGCATATCATGGCAGTTTCGGTCAGGGGATGTGATCAAAGGATCTTTTCCATGAACAAAACGCCTTCGTGCGGGTTGTGATAATAGGGCGGGATTTCGTAAAAGCCGTGGGCTTCATAGAGGCCGACGGCTTTCCCCATTTTTGGAGGATATGTATCGAGCCGCATCTTTGTGTAGCCGATCTCGACGGCGTCTGAAATGATCTTTTCGATCAATGCGACTCCGACGCCTTTTCCGCGGGCCGCTTCGCGCAGGTAAAGCCGCTTCATCTCACAAACGCCATCACCCAGCGACCTCAGTGCGATGCATCCGACTGGTTCGCCATCGATCCGAGCAAGGTAGAGCCTTCCGCTCGGCGGAGCGTATTTTCCCGGCAACTCAGCAAGTTCCGCTTCAAAACTCTGAAAGCACAAACTCATCCCCAGCCACTGTTCGTACTCCCTAAAGATCGTACGCGCTGTTTCGATATCATCGGAACTGTTTGCCGGAAATATATCGATCATCGTCTTTGAAATTTAACACACAAGTTTTCATCCTAACTGGAAACTGACAACTCAAAACTCGAAACTGTAGCTATATTTTTTCTAC
>DAIOWA010000242.1:0-5067 GCA_036758705.1 Pyrinomonadaceae bacterium
CTGCTGGTTTCGAAGTTGGAGCAGAAGCCTTCACAACCTTTGGAGTCTCATTGCGCCTTATCTCAGGTTTCGTGTCATTCGCGGCAACTGGTTCGATAGCTCGGTCTGGAATTCGAGCCGGAGCCTCGGGCGATGGAACAATTGGCGCCGGTGTAGGAACACCTCCAGCAACATCGACATCGGCGGATGAACCTCCGATCAAGACAAATGCTGCCAGCGATGCGATGACAGCAATAGCTGCCAAGCTTCCAAACGCGAAGGCGGGACGCAATGCGAACGCAGCCCTAACCTTGTCGAACCACGAGACTCTCGCATCTTCGACAGGAAGAACGATCGTCGGTGTTGGCATCGGGTCGAACTCAAGCTGCTTCCATTCGAATACCGGATAGCGGCTCTGCGAAAGCTCGGCGAAGTCGTCGATGCACGTGCCGCAATCGGAGAGATGCTCCTCAAACATCTCACGATCCGCCCCCGTCATCTCATTGTAGAGATACGCCAGCATATCGCCGCCGTGTGTGCATAAATTATTCGCGTTAGGTTTGTTCATCTAAACAACCTCGACCGGCAGGCGGTCCAGTTTCATCTTTAACTGCTTGAGCGCCGTATACAATCGGCTCTTCACCGTACTGAGCGGAAGTTCGAGCGTGTCCGATATCTCCTGAAACGTCATCTCCTCGAACTCCTTCATAACCACGACCTGCCTAAGATCTAGCGGCAGGGAACTCACCGCTTGCCTGACGACCCTCAGTCGCTCCGTTTGCTCCGCCTCGTTTCCCGGCGAATATGCGATCGGGGCGACGAATACGCGGTCAGTTTCTCCAGTTTCGTCATCGAGATACTCTTCCGAGCGAGTCTTTGCGCGACGTTTAACTGTCAAACACTGGTTCACCGCGATCCGATGGAGCCACGACGAAACCTTAGCTTCGCCTCGAAACCTTGCGACGTTCCTGTATGCGGCGATGAATGTCTCCTGAGTCGCATCACGGGCCTCGTCCTCGCGCGTCAGCATACCGAAGCAGAGCGCGAAGATCTTTCGCTCCCACCGCCTGACTATTTCGCCGAACGCATCAGGATCGTGTCCCGATGCAAGTTCGACTAGCTGTTCATCCGCAAGGTCTTTGTACATCAGTAGCGTGCAGTGAATTCTACTCCAATCGCCGCGACCGCGAAATACCTTGCGGTCACAGGTTTAGACGAGGCTTCGTCGAGAAAAGTTGAGATATTTCGCCACAAGGCTCCGCGTATAGGTAGGACGGAGATCAATATGACCAACATTCTTTTCAGAAGTGCGAGCCCTAAAGACATCGAACGGCTGGGAACGATCGCGTACGAAGCGTTCTACAAAATATCGACGGATCACAACTTTCCGTCGGACCTTCCGACCCCGGAAGTCGGTATCGGCTTGGCAGAAATGATGATCGGCCGCGAAGATATATTTTCGGTCGTCGCCGAAAACGGAAAGGTTCTCGGCAGCAACTTCTTATGGGAAGCCGATGAGATCGACGGGGTTGGGCCGATCACGGTTGATCCCGCGGACCAGAATTCCTCCGTCGGCCGCGAACTGATGGAGCGCGTGATTCAGCGTTCCGCGGATAACGGAAAGGCAGGCATTCGGCTCGTACAGGCCGCCTATCACAACCGCTCGCTCGCACTATATACAAAGCTCGGATTCGATGTCGTTGAGCCGCTTTCAGCGATCAACGGTCCGCAGTTTACGGCCGAGATCGAAGGAAGAACTGTGCGTTCTCTGGCGTCGGGGGACGTCGAAGCGGCGAACAAACTCTGCATCGCCGCTCACGGCGTCAGCCGTAAGAACGAGATCGCCGGTGCGGCCAAAGCGGGAAGCGGTATTGTCGTTGAGAATGACGGAAAGCTCTCCGGATATGCGACGGTTCTTGGATTCTTCGGCCATGCCGTGACCGCTTCTAACGACGATCTCAAAGCATTGATCGGCAGCGGCCGCGAGATCGCCGGCGCCGGAATTCTCTTGCCAACCCGCAATGGCGATGTCTTGAGGTGGTGTTTCGAAAATGGCCTGCGGATCGTTATGCCGATGTCGTTGATGAGTAAGGGCTACTATCAAACGCCGCGAAGCCCGTTTCTTCCATCGATACTTTACTAATTCAAGAAGGACGAGGAATTCACTCCTCGCCCTTCTTGGCTAGCACTTACCGAGCAGCCAGAAAACCAGCATAAAGATCAGGATCGTCGAGATTATCCCGCCGCCAAATTTCCAAGCCGCGGCTCCCGCCAAGGCGCCTTTTAATAGGTCATTCATTCCTTTTCTCCTCCCGTGTTCGAACTGTATTCATATCGTCCATACCGGACTGAACACAGCCTGAAGAGGCAAGGAACGTACCAAGACTCCCTGTGGCGATAATAAGGCGGGGAAGAGATTGACTGAGACGATCAGCGCCTCTGTTCGAGCAGGCGCTTAACTTCTTCCAACAGGATGTACGTCGCGCGAATACCGGTCGTAAGATTCTCCAGCCCGTCCCCAAGCTCGTACAGCACGACCGCCATATTCGAACGGTACATTTGCTCGGGATCTTTTAAGTTCGTCGATTCACTATGGGCCATTCGGCTGTGCGTTTTCACGCGTCCAAAATTTCCAGTCGCTTTTTCTGTTGGCCGTGGTTCCGCCATCGTAGTTTACCTCCTAAGGGATGAGTCCCTGAGAGTAAGACGGAAGTCGCAGCAAAGTTATGCCAACTTTAATAAGCTCTCGCAAACAGAACGCGTTTCGCCGAATCCTTGCCCGAATAAACGCACTTACCGGCCATCTCTGCAGACAGGAGCGGGATACAGCGGATCGTCGCTTTCGTTTCGTTCTTAATGGCCTCTTCAGTCTCGGCAGTGCCGTCCCAATGGGCCATAATAAATCCGCCCTTCTCGATCTGCTCCTTGAACTCGTCCCACGTATCGACCAGGAATGTATTTTCCTCGCGGAACTTCATCGCACGGCTGTACAGATTCTCCTGGATCTCGTCCAGCAGGAGGTTGATACCGGCTGCAAATTCCTCGGGCGAGTCGAAGTCGATCGGCCGCGATTCTTTGGTAAGCGTATCGCGGCGGGCTACCTCGATCGCACCATTCTCAAGGTCACGCAGGCCAACTCCCAAACGGACTGGTACACCGCGAAGCTCATATTCCGCAAACTTCCAGCCTGATCGCTGATTATCGCTGTCGTCGTATTTGACCGAGATCCCTTTCGCCTTCAGCTCGCCGATCAGCGGCCCGATCTTCTCGCCGATCGTTATGCGGTCTTCGTCCGATCTGTATATCGGGATGATCACGACCTGTATCGGCGCGAGTTTCGGCGGCAGCACGAGTCCGTTATCATCCGAGTGGGCCATTATCAACGCACCCATAAGCCGAGTCGAAACGCCCCAACTCGTCGCCCATGCGTACTCAAGCTGGTTCTCCTTATTCACGAACTGTACGTCGAACGACTTGGCAAAGTTTTGTCCGAGAAAGTGGGACGTTCCAGCTTGCAGAGCCTTACCGTCCTGCATCATCGCCTCGATGCAAAACGTATCGACGGCCCCGGCAAAACGCTCGCTCGGAGTTTTAACACCCTGAACGACCGGCATTGCCATCCAGCCCTCGGCAAATTCCGCATATACGCCGAGCATCTGATGCGTCTCGTCGACGGCTTCCTGCTCGGTCGCGTGTGCCGTGTGGCCTTCCTGCCAGAGGAATTCGGCAGTGCGCAAAAAGATCCGTGTTCGCATTTCCCAGCGGACAACGTTGCACCACTGATTCACCAATATCGGCAGATCTCGCCACGACTGGATCCAGCCCTTATATGCGTTCCAGATCACCGTCTCTGATGTCGGACGAATGATCAGCTCTTCCTCAAGCTTCGCATTCGGATCGACGACCAAGCCTTTCCCGTCGGGATTGGCTTTGAGCCGATAGTGAGTAACGACAGCGCATTCTTTCGCAAATCCTTCGGCGTGCTCCTCCTCCTTTTCAAGAAACGATTTCGGCACAAAAAGAGGGAAGTATGCGTTCTGATGTCCGGTCGCCTTGAACATATCGTCCAACGCTCTCTGCATCTTTTCCCAGATCGCAAAGCCGTACGGCTTGATCACCATACATCCACGAACCGCGGAATTCTCAGCCAGGTCGGCCCGCTTAACGATCTCGTTGTACCACTCGGAGTAATTCTCCGACCTCTTAGGAAGTGCTTTTGCCATAGATCAAATCTCGAAACTCAAGATAAAACCAAGATTCTAGAGGAAAACCGGTGTCCTTACAATTTTACAATCCTGTTACGAACGAATAATCTGTCACCTTATGCCGCGAAAGCGGTCTTTTGCTTATGGGCGAGTTCAAACTGAACTTCCGCGATACGGAAACCGCTTTCGCAGACAAATCCACCCCCGAGTTGCTTGAACGGCAGAGGCTCTTCAAGGTGATGAACTCGCCGTTCCTGAATTCCATCGGCACGAGAGCCGCCAGATTCGCCCTCGGCCTCGGCCTTCCCGTCAAAGGCCTGATCAGATCTACGGTCTTCGACCTATTCTGCGGCGGTGAAACTATTGAAGAGTGCGAGTCTGTGATCGATCGTCTTGGCCGGTCGAACATCGGATCGATCCTCGACTACTCCGTCGAAGGCAAAAGCACGGAAGAGGATTTCGAGCAGACCAAAGAGGAGATCCTACGCACCATCAAGCGCGCGAATGACGACCCGCACGTACCGTTTGCCGTCTTCAAAGTAACCGGCATCGCTCCGCTCGGGACGCTCGAGAAGATGAGCGGAAAGAAGAAGCTCGACGCGAAAGGCCAGGCGAAGTGCGAACGGATACACAATCGCGTAAGCGAGATCTGTGAATACGCCCATTCCATCGGGCAGCCGGTGTTTATCGACGCCGAAGAATCCTGGATCCAGGACGCCATCGATCGGTTAGCGACCGAGTTGATGGCGAAGTACAACCGCGAATCCGTCATCGTCTACAACACGATCCAGCTCTATCGGAAGGACCGACTTCAGTTTCTAAAGGAATCGCGACGTGCCGCGACCGAGGGTGAATATTTCCTCGGCGTGAAACTTGTCCGCGG
>DAIOWA010000243.1:0-5065 GCA_036758705.1 Pyrinomonadaceae bacterium
ACAAAACTGCCCATCTCTGGCGAGAATATAATAACAACGCGGCCCTATTGCCCTCAGGATTTAGTGACTTCACTCAGTGGCTTCTTGTGCCCGGACGGCAGTGGCAATTTACGAACGGAAACAATACCGTTCGGACCTACAGATTTTTTAGCGATCCGACGCGGCCAGCTATTAATTTCACGCAGAATCCAAGTAACCCGACGGCTGTCACCTGCCCGAATAATTCTACAATCACTTGCTGGGTAAACCTCGCAACCACGAACAACTCAACAACCGAACCCAGCACGGCCATCAACGGAATCGGAACAAACTCAATAGGTTCGGCTATCGCTGTTGCTCGCCAGGCTCTCAGAGAATTGCGGCCCAATCAAAATCTTGACGAAACGGAACGGGTGATCTCAGTGGGCAATGCTCAGTATCACGGACTTGTCCTTGAGTTGCGCAGCCGTTTCCGCCAGTTAGGCGGGGGATTCGGATCATCGCTGCGGTTCGTATATACGCTCTCTCGGTTGATGGACGATGGGTTGAATAATACTACCAATGCAGAAATTAACTCAGATTTCTCGCGTGAATGGTCCAGAGCCAGACAAGATCGACTTCACCGATTTACGATTTCCGGTACGGTGGAATCGCCATGGTGGCTTGGTAAGGTCCGATTTTCACCGCTCTTCCGTTATGGAAGTTCGGCTCCGTTCGACCTTGGAAGCGGCGTGGATCGTAACTTGAATGATGTGAGTACCGACAAGCCTAACTTTAGCGGATCCTTGGACGAACTTGTTTGGCGCGAACCGGGAACCCCTTTCCCGGAAGACCTATACAACAAGTTCTCGATGCCGCTGATCGGATCGATCTCGGGCAATATCCCGCGAAATGCAGGCCGAGGGCCAAGTATGTATCTCTTCGATATCAATGTTAGTCGGGAGTTTCGTTTCACTGAGAGATTACGGTTCAGACCTAACATAGAAGTGGACAACATATTCAACGCTGCCGTCTTCAACTTCGGCTCTGAATTTATCAATTTCTTCGGAAGCACCCCTACTCAGCTTCAGAAGGATGGATTCCTCGTTCCGAGCCGAACTTACCGGCCTCGAGATTTGCGATTCGGGTTCCGATTCGATTTCTAAGCCGTAACCTATCTTCGACTGAAGACGGCCCGCTTCATCGGCGGGCGGTCTTTCATTTTGACCGAATATTGGGAAATCTGATGACGCGATGAAACGACAATGGTACGTTTGATTTGTCGAACTGTCTCGCCTGTTCGCCTCGCCGTATGAATCAGGTTCTCGAAAGGCCATCAATACCGGTTTCTGAAGTATCGATCGAATCTGTTTTGCTCGACGCTGATCTGTTCGTTAAGTACAGTTCGCCGGACAAGGCGTTCAACTTGCTTCGCGATTCGATCGAGCGGAGTCCGCGTTCGATCTCGCTGCGGGAGAAAATGCGGGACATCTGCGTAAAGCAGAAGAATCTTAACGAGGCTGCACGGCAGTGTCTCGCACTCGTTACGCTCTACATCGCTCGCGAAGAATTTGACCTTGCGTACGACCGGCTGCAGGAAGCGAAACTTCTCGATCCGCGAATCTCGGTCGCTCCTGGCCTTGAGGCTATTCGCCGAGCTCGTCGGCCAGAGTTTGCCGTCGCACGCGATCGGTCGCCGCGAGAGGTTCGCACGGACACGACCTTTGCCGGCAACCTTGGTTACGTAAGCATTTTCGACGCGGTTCAGGTGATCGAGAACGCGAAGATGACCGGGCTGATGGTTTTGAAATCGGACCTTCACCTTGCTAACGTGGCATTCAACGACGGTAAGATCGCCGACGCGGAATGCAATGGCCGAAACGGAGCAGGGGCATTCAAGGAGATCGTCGAACTCGCGAGCGGCACGTTTGAGTTTCAGGTGTCCGAAACGGAGTTTCCGGTAGTGATAAGTATTTCGAGCAACACCAACTTCATTCTCGACGTCTTAACCGAGTTGGACAACGAAAGAGCCGAAAAAGACGGCCTGAGAAACGTCGGCGGCGAACTAACCTAGACCACAATATCTTGTTGAACACGGCGCGCCATTAACGGCGCGCCTTTTTGCGTTTTTGCACTGATTTTATCGGCATAATATCAGCATTTTTCATTTGACTTAACACCGCTGTACACCACAAAATATAGGCTGCCCTAAACAAGCGATTCATACACGATGTTCAAGCTCCAACGCCTTGAGATAACAGGCTTCAAATCCTTTGCAGATCACACGGAAGTAGTCTTTACCGGCAACGGTATCACCGCTGTCGTCGGCCCTAACGGATGCGGAAAATCCAACGTTTCCGACGCCATTTCGTGGGTCCTCGGCGAGCAGCGGGCCAAGAGTTTGCGCGGCGCCGAGATGAAGGACGTCGTCTTCCAGGGCACCAAGAATCGCAAACCGTCGGGCATGACCGAGGTCGTGCTTCACATGGTCCGCGATGAAGATGCGTTTGATGCTGATGAGGCAGAACTTGAAGACATCGATTCCGCCCTGAGCGAGATCGACGAGCTCGCGGTAGATGTAGACGCGTTGGAAGCTGAAACGCTCGAAACCGCTCCGGAAACCACTGACGCTGTCACTGAGACCAACGGTTTTCACGAAGGCGAAGAGATCGTCGAAGAAAAGGTCCAGGCGGCTCAAGTCGGATCGGTCCAGGTCGTCGAAAAGGTCATCAAGACCAAACGCCACTGGCGGCCACGTTCGTTCGCGTTGGATTTCGCTCCAGGCGAGGCTGTGTCGGTTACCCGCCGCCTGTATCTCTCGGGCGAGAGCGAATACCAACTCAACGGCAAGACCTGCCGCCTTCGCGACATCCAAGATCTGTTTGCGGGTACCGGTTTGTCCGGCTCGCATTACGCGATCATCGAACAGGGCCGCATCGGCCAGATCCTCTCGGCAAAACCCGGCGACCGACGCAACCTTATCGAAGAGGCCGCCGGCATATCGAAATTCCGCACTCGCCAGCGTGCGGCCGAAGCGAGGCTCGAAAGCTCGAAGTCCAATCTCAACCGCATCGGAGACATCGTTTCCGAGGTTGAAAAGAATGCGAATTCCCTTCGCAGGCAGGCAGGCAAGACTCGCCGATTCCTTGCGTTGCAGGAAGAATTTCGTGTCTTTCAGCGACAGTATTTTGCTGCCGAAGGCCGATATTTCGATGCTCTGATCGCAGATCTCGAAAAGCAGCTCACGACCGCAGTCGAAACCGAACAAGGGCTTGTAAAGAAAGTTGCCGAGATGGAAGAGTCGGCCCGGGAATCGACGCAGGCCGCACGCACGGAAGAAGAAAATCTCTCCGCCGTTCGCAAACGACATGCCGAGGCGGAGCTCGATCGCGACCGCACATCGCGTGAACATCGCTATCAATCGGAACAGATCGCCGCGTTCTCCAACCGGATCGAGACTCTTCGCAGCGAGATCGACGCACTTACCGAGCGCATCGGACTCGTCACCGCCGAGCGTGCCCGGCTGGTCGAGGAAGAGCAAAAAGAAAACGCCGACGCTTCGGCCGCAGAGGCTGTCCTGCTCGAAGCGGAAGGCCTGTTCGCCGCGAAGATCGCTGACGTAAAAGCGATAGAAGGCGACCTTGAAAAACGCCGGAGCGAGTTGCTGCAGCACACCGCCGCCGGCGAACGATTTGCGGAAACTGCCCGTCAGCTTGCCAGCAATCGTGATCGTCTCGTCGAGCGGATCACCGGCCTCGAACGCGAAGAGCAGCGGGCCGTCGAAAGCCACCGCGAGCATATCACCGAATCTGAGAAGGTTGCCGAAGAACTTGTCAGCGAACGAGCAAAACTCGAATCGCTGCAGGCTGAGAAGTCCGGCTTCCTCGCCGATGCGAACGCCGCACGCGACCTGGTCCGGATCGCTGAAGAGGCCTTGAAGGGCGTCCAGCAGGAACATTCGCGGGTCAAACACCGCCTTGAAACTCTCCAGGAACTCGACGAAAAGCGTGCCGTTTACGCTCCCGAAGTCCAGAAGCTCTTTGCCGAGCAGGCAAACATCGGCGTCGAGCTTCGCGGCGTTCTGGCTGACTTTTTGAAGGTCGATCCGGCAGCTGAAAAGGCTGTCGAAAGCCTTTTCGGACCGGCTTTGCAAGCTGTGCTCGTTTCGTCGATCGATGACGCCCGCCGCGTGTCCGAATGGCTCGCAAAGGACGGCTCAGGACGCATCTCTGCATTGATCGTCGGCGACACGGAGCTTGCGAGTTCGATCGCTGTCGAAGGCTCGACGAGCGTTGCCGACGCACTCGGCATTTCGCAAGATCTGCGTTCGATCCTTCGCGACGTCTTCCCTCGCGAGATGTCGGCACGCATCGTCGAATCGCTCGCCGACGCGAACGGCAACGGCGAGACGCTGGTCGATCGCAACGGCGACATCTTGATCGGCGGACGCCTTTTCATCAGCGGCAACTCGCCCGCAGACGAGCAGAACGCCTCGCTGCTCGCGTTCAAACGTGAACTCGCCGGCCTCGAGGTGCAGGCAGCCGATCTCGCCGCAAGCCTCGCGAACGCCGAGCAAGCAGCGGCGTCGGAACGCGCAAGCCTCGCGTCGATCGAGGAGAAGGCAGTCGATGTTCAATCGCTGATCATCAAGGTCGAGCGGCACATCCTCGGCCTTGAAAGCCAGGAGACGCAGGCGAAGCAGGAGATCGAACGCTCCGAACGGCATCGTAAGGTCGTAGCCGATGAGATCGTCCAGGCGAAGGGCGAGGTCACCGAGATCGAATCGCGCATCGCCGACGCCGAGCAGAACGCCCGCAACGCCGTCGAGCTTCAATCCGGTGCTCAATCCGATCTCGACGCGATCTCGCTTTCGCTGATGAAGGCCCGCGAGATCAGCGAGAACGAGAACGAAGTACTCAATCAAAAGCGCACCCTCGCTGCTACCTCTGCCGAACGTCGACGCTCGGCTCAGTCTGCACTGCGTCGAGTCGAAAACGAGCAAAAGGAACTCGAATCCCGCATCGCGCAGCAGACTCAGGAGCTTGAGGAGACCAATTCAAAGATCGAGCAGTTGACGACTTCCGTAGCCGAAATATCCGGCCGGATC
>DAIOWA010000244.1:0-5061 GCA_036758705.1 Pyrinomonadaceae bacterium
AACGGCCTCGTGATAGTGCGGGTCAAACTCTTCGCCCACCGTCCGAATAGGTTTGATTCCCATCTTGCTGAGAATATCGTTGATCTGCTCGCTGACGAGAGCGATGCCCTCATAAAACTGCTGAAACGCCTCGGTCTTCTCACCCGGCAGATGCTCGGCCGAATCGAGCGCCCGGTGAAGATTGTCGAGAGCCGGCAGCATCAGGGTCGCGACATTTCCGATCTGATTCTGAAACGTTTCTTTACGCTCACGTTCAGCCCGCGTCTTGAACGCCTCGAAATCTTTCGACCGCCTCTGAGAGTTCTTAAACATCTCGTCGCGGTCGGCCTCCATCTTTGCGATCGTCTGCTGAAGATTCCTTAAGTCCACCTCAAGCCGCTTGATCGTCGACTTGTCGGCGTTCGGAACAGTCGGAGGAGCAGCCGGAGCTTTGACTGCTGCCGCTTCCGCTTCATCGAGCGCGTCCTTCAAGAAGTCCGGCAGATTACCGTCGTCAAACGACTCGGCGATCTCGATGATCGACGTGTCCACGGTAATGTGGAGGTCTTTCTCCTTCTCCTCAAGCTGCTTTATGAAGTCGTCAACCGAGACTTCATCGCCGCCGTCAAAGGTGTCGACCACCTCATCGATGTTCTTTTCTGGGTCCATTTTTGGTCCGGGCCGAGGTCGTGGCCCATCAGGCTAGTTGTTGCGGCCTGTTCGGGAAATTGTTCCCTCAAGCACGCGAGCAACATAAGATACGATCGAGATCATCCTTGCGTATTCCATCCTCGTCGGGCCGAGCACACTAAGAGTTCCGATCGCGGAACCGTCGCCGACTCTGTAGGGAGCCGAGATCAGCGAACAGTTTTGAAGCGTAGGAGTGCGGTTTTCGCTGCCGATTATTACCTGAACGGATCCCGACTGCGACTTGGCGTCGCGGGCAACACATTCGTTCAGTATCTGCAGCAGTTTCGACCGCTCACCGATCGTCGATAGCAGGCCGCGAAGCCGTTCGAGATCGGCGAAATCCTTCTTTGAAAGGATATTGGTCGTTCCGTCAATAAAGACCTCGCCGAGCGGATTTCCGTCGTCCTCGATACTCTGAGAACAAAGGATCACGGCGTTTTGCAGCAACTTATCGAACAATGCCTTTTCCTCGTGCATTAGCTTGAGGATCTCAGCCCTGATCTCGGAAAGGCTCTTACCGGCGAATTCCGCGTTCAGGTAATTGGCGGCTTGTTCGAGTTCCTCTCGCTTGAGCGTCACGTTCAGCCGAATAATGCGGTTATGCACGATATTCGGTGCCGAGACGAGGACGACCAGAACCCGATTGTCCGACAAATTGACGAACTCGATATGCTGCAGGCGGTCTTGTGCCAGCGACGGCGAAACCACGATGCCTACATTATTTGAAAGAGCAGAAAGGAGTTGGGAAGTACGTTCCATCAACCTGTCGGGAGCGTCGATGAAATCGCTTTCGATGCCGAATTCCCCGCCGATCAGGCGAAGGTCGTCATTCGAAAGGCTCAAAACGCCAAGCAGATTATCAACGTAAAACCTGTATCCCTTGTCAGTCGGCACGCGGCCGGCGGAAGTGTGAGGCTGTTCGAGGAATCCCAGCTCCTCAAGATCGCCCATGACGGCCCGAATCGTAGCAGAGCTAAGCCCGGATGCATTGGCAAATTTTTCCGCGAGTGCTTTGGAACCGACGGGTTCACCCGTGACAAAATGTTCGTTGATTATCGCCGAGAGGATCATCTGCCCGCGAGAATCGGGGAAATTTGGTGATTTCTCGACTCTAAGGTAAGATTCGCGGACCGGCATTTTTCACGGAAAGAGCAGGCATTGCCATTCGCAAGGAGGCGCAATGCCATCTAAAGAAGTAGCATTTTGACGCTTTTGTGTCAATGATTAATAGTTAAACTCTGATTAACAGCCAGTATGGGCGTAACTACCGAAACCATTGCAAAATACTACTCTCAGGCGTTCGAAACGTTCGACAAGCACCGCGAACCGCCGCCGATCGACGTGAGTTTTTACCCTTATGTCGGAATTAACCACACTATCCGCATAAGAAATGGCGAAGTTTTCGTCCGCATCGCCGAGATCTGCCGAGACCTGCCGGCGTCTGCTCAACGGGCGTTGGCCTTGATCCTAGTCGCCAAACTCTACCGCCGCCGCGTACCCACAGCCGCAAAAGACGTCTACGGTGCCGCCGTATCGACCGACGAATACCGCGTCCGGGCCGTCCAGAACAAGCGTAAACACGGACGAAAGGTCATCACTTCGCCGAAGGGAGCGGTCTACGACCTCGACAAGATCTTCGATTCAGTCAACTACGCTTATTTCGGTGGATCTATTCCGAAACCGACGTTAACCTGGTCAGCCAGAAAGACTTATCGCATCCTCGGCCACCACGACGCGACCCACAAGACCATCGTCATCAGCAAATCGCTCGATTCGCCGACCGTCCCGAAATTCATCGTGGAGTACATCGTTTTCCACGAAATGCTCCACATCTATCACCCGGCCAAGATCATCAACGGCCGCCGATACCACCATACTCCGACCTTTCGCCGCAACGAACGAAAGTTCAAATACTACGAAGAAGCCGAGAAGTGGATCGAGAAAAATGTCAGAAAATTAAAGCGGGAAGCTAAAAAGAAATGATGTCAGTACCACCTGCGGTAGCGGGTGGGGTTCGGACCGGCTACTGCTCCTTGGCAAACTGCTCGATCACCCAACCGATCACTCCCAGATTCGACACTGTTCGCCGCTCGATACCTTTGTTATTGAGGGTCGTTTCGGTGGTATAGGGCTCGGACGCCGATTCGCTTCCTTCTTTCGCCGCACCCAGAACCGCCGCGACTCGCTTAGCAGTTTCATTGTCGGTCCCCGCCGTTACGACCGGAGCCTTTGACGACATCAAGATCGGTCCGAGCACAAAAGTTCCAACAAGGTTCTGGCCATTGTTTCTCGCCGTCAGGCATTTTTCTACGGCACTCTTCTCACCAAAAAAGACTCGATTCTCGACGATCCCCACCGCAATTTCTCCATCCTTCGAACGCCATATCTCCGCATTCTCAAAGCTCTCTGGCGTACCGGTGAGATTGATCTCTTTGGATAACGCTCTCTTCAGCTTCTCCACATCACGGATCTGGGCAACTCCGGCAACTTCCTCTCCTTCGGCGTCGAACCGAACCGTCTGGATCGCATTCCCGATCGAACTCAGGAACAGCTCCGCGTCGTCGACTCCATACGGCTCGAACAGGCTCGACGAAACGATCGACAAAATATTACCGCTCACTGAATCCGTCCGCGACTGAGCTGTTAGCAGCACACTTCGCCACGCGATCTGGGCATCTTTCAGGTTGTACCGGGTGGACGAAACGAAAGTCGCGGGAATAAAGCGGCCAAGGTCCGGGTCAGTTTCACCCGCCGCCAAAGATTCACTCAGCACCTTCGACACCTCAGGCTCAAGCTCGACCGAGAATTGATCGTTGATCCGTTTACTCGGCTCGTCGCGTGTCGCGGTCCATGTCACTTCCTTAACGGACTTCCGCAATATCTCGGGCAGCACCCGAGCAATAAATGCGCGAACTTCTTCCTCCTCACCGGCTCCGACCGCAAGCTGGATCGTCGCCAGATTCGATATCTGCGCGACCCCGTCGGGCGAAACATATCCCGACGCCAAAAACTCTCCGCTCGGCACCTTCGAATTCTTCGCGATCGATTCACCCTCGCCCTTACGGATCGCGACGCACTTTTCGATCGCGGTCTCGTCGTTGGCAAAAAAGATCACACTGCCGATCACGAGTCCATATGCCTTCCGCCCGTCATTCGCTGTCCAAACGAAGTAATCGCCGTCGAATCTCGGAAACCGTTCGAGCTCAACGCCGCCGCCGTAGATATCGTTGACGAACTCGCCGAGCTTGTTCTCCGCAAACTTGATCGCCTGATAATTCCACGCGTTCGTCTCGGCGACGGCAACGAACCGCGGCTGCACGCTCAGCTCATTCGACCCGTCCGCGCCTGCAAGATCCTTTGTCTCAAATCCGGTAACGGCCACTCCGACCTTAATCCCGTTCAGCGCCGAAAAGTCCGGGTGAGACTTCGCCGCCGCCCGAAACGCATCGTTATCCGTCACCGCCTCCAACGCCTTCCCAAGGTCCTGCGTCTCCAAATAAACCAACGCATCCCCCGGCACAACCGTCCGCACGTCCGTCGGGTTAGATCCGCACGAGACCACGAGCGAGATCAATAAAATCAATAATGTTTTTAGCCACGAATTACACGAATTGCACGAACGGAAACACTGAGAAGAATTCGTGTAATTTGTGAAATTCGTGGCTAATTTCGCTTTAAATCTCCGCGTCTTGGCGGCTCGGCGGTTAGTCATATGTGTTACCATCGTCCCGATCATGACCAGAACAATTTTCGCAGATAACATCCTTGAGGGGAAAGTAGCGTTCGTCACGGGCGGTGGGACGGGCATCACGGGCGGAGTCGCGAGAGCGTTTGCCGAGCACGGTGCAAAGCTCGCGATCACGAGCCGCAAGGAAGAGAATCTCGCCGCAATGAAGGAAACGATCGAAGGCCTCGGCGGCGAATGCTTTACCGTCGCCGCGGATGTACGCGACTTCGACGCCGTTCAAAACGCGATCGCGAAAACCGCCGAGCACTACGGAAAGATCGACATCGTCGTCAACGGAGCCGCGGGGAATTTCCTCTGCGCCGCCGATCAGCTTTCAGCCAACGGATTCGGTACCGTCGTGGACATCGACACCAAAGGAACCTTCAACGTCTGCCGGGCCGCATTCGACGAACTCAAAAAATCACAAGGACAGATCCTAAACATCTCCGCCACGCTACACTATCTCGCAACGCCGATGCAGATCCACGTTTCCGCTGCAAAAGCCGGCGTGGACGCGATCACGCGAAACCTCTCAGTCGAATGGGGCCGCCACGGCATCCGCGTCAACGGCATCGCTCCCGGCCCGATCGAGGATACGGAAGGAATGAAACGGCTACTCCCGGAAGGCCTAAAAGAAAAAATCACCAAAAAGGGGTCGGGTGTCG